>JBIKMK010000086.1:0-10524 GCA_044359315.1 Bryobacteraceae bacterium
TCCTGGGACATCATGCCCGCTCCTCAGGGTAGCCGCGGGGACATCGATCCGCGTTACTCGCCCGTGGTACGGGCGATTGTGTTCAGCCGGCATGAGACGCGCGAATCCTCTGATCTGTGGGTCCAACCCCTCACCCCCCAGGCGCGGGCGGCTGGTGATCCTTGGCGGTTAACGTACGAGCATCAGCGAACGGGGTGGCCCCACTGGACCCCCGACGGGAAGGAAGTCATCTACCTGTCGGGGACACTGGCCCGTAAAGCCATCCGGCGCGTGGCGGCCAAGCCCAACGCGGTGCCCCGAAACGCTTCAGCGATCACCACCGGTGAACTCGCCATGCCCCGCGACGCCTGGAAGCTGGCCTTCGTCCGGGAGACGTCAGACGTCAATCTCAGGCTGATCCGCCGCCAGGGTGCCGCCACGGAAGATGCGGGGGCCGTCGCCGCATCGTCATTCACCGATGAAGAGCCTCGGATTTCACCGGACGGGCGGAGCGTGGCCTATGTGTCTGATCGCAGTGGCCGCGAACAGGTTTGGCTCGCGCCGGTGGCCGGCACCGGTTCGCCTGCGGAGCCCCCCCGGCAACTCACCTTTCTGGACCGCTCCGATACTCTATTCGTTTGCTGGATGCCTGATGGAGAGCATCTGCTCATCTCCACTCGCGATTCCGTGCAAGGTGCCTCCACCTTTCTCTATCCCCAAGCTGGAGGTCCGGCCCGGCAGGTCAGCCGCGAGACGGGTGTTGCCGCAGGACACGATGGGCGTTCTATCTATGTCCGAAGTGAACGCAGCGGCCGCCCGGAGATATGGCGTCTCCAACTGGAAAGCGGCACCACCACTCAGATAACCCATGGCGGATCCACGGGCGGAGTTGAGTCTCCCGACGGCCGGTACTTTTACTTCAATCGCATTCAGAATGAGCTGGGCATCTGGCGCGTTCCGGTGGGCGGCGGAACCGAAGAGCAGATCATCGCCGAACCGTTGGCGCGCCGCACTCTCTATGCGGTCACGAATTCCGGCCTCTACTACATAGCGGCCGGCACACCAGCTGAGCTGCGCTTCCGGCCCCACAACACCATGCGCTCCCGGCCCCTATGGACCATGGCCAAAACGCTGTTCTGGGGCCTTGATGTTGCGCCCGACGAGAAGCTAATCGTGTTCAGCCAGTTTGATGTCGAAAACACCGACATCATGCTGATCCCCAACTTCCACTAGGCCAGCACCCGGGCCGTCTTCAGATAATCCGCGTCGAACTCAACCCCCAGGCCGGGCGTTGCCGGGACTTTCACCGCGCCCCCACGCACGACAAAGTTGGGTGTGTACCAACTGGCGGGCTTCGGCTCTTCACGCCACGGGAACTCCATCAACGGCCCGATGTTGGGAATGGCCGCGGCAAACTGCATGATCTTGCAGGCGGCCGCATCGGTCTGCGTGTTGTGCGGAACGATGGGCATATTGGCCTTGGCCGCCATCCGGGCAATGCGGGCCGCACGGAGGATACCGCCGCAATAGTTCAAGTCCGGCTGGATGATATCCACCGCCCGTTGGTCCACCATCCACTGGTAGCGCCAAAGGGACTGGTCGCACTCGCCGCCCGCGACCGGGATGGTCAGCGTATCGGCCACCCGTTTGGTGAGGGAAAGCTCTTCCCACGGGCTGGGCTCCTCGTAGAAGGCATACTTCAGTTCTTCCATCACCCGCCCCACCCGCACCGCCTCACGATAGTCGTAGGAGCCATTGGCATCGGCGTACAGCACGGCCTTGTCGCCGGCCAGCTTTCGCGCGAGCGTCAGCATCTTCTCCGTTCGGCCCGGCATGGCGTCAGCGTTGCGGGACATCCGTCCGCCGATCTTCAGCTTAAAGCCTGCCGCCCCGGTAGCCTTCATCCCGTCGACGTAAACCTGCACCTCCTGCTCGGCACTGGTATCGCGGCCGGAGCCCGACAGATAGACGGGAATCGACGACCGCCTCATTCCACCCAACAACTCCGCGACCGGCTTGCGGGCCGTGCGGCCCAGCATGTCCAGCACGGCATGCTCCACGGCGGCGGCGGGTGACCAGAAGGCCTGTCCGGAGATCTTGTAATGGGCGATGTAGAGATCGTCCATCAGCCGCTCCAACTGGCGGGCATCCTTGCCTTGGAAGAACGGTGCGATGCGCCGCAGCAGGATCGGAAGAAAATCCTCGATCTCTTTGGTGCGGACGACGCCCACGACACCATCGGTTGAGACCGCACGGACAAAATGGGCCTTGCCGCGCTCCAATACTTCGATCCGGGCAATCTTGACCGGACCGGTGAACAGACGGGACCAATCAAACAGGGGCGCTTCCCACGCCGGTGCCTCCCAATCAACACTCGCGGCGGCGGGTGCGGCCGCGGCCATGCTTAGCCATTGCCGCCGCGTGAAAGTTGCGCCGCCCATGCTGCTAATGCTCGATCGGGAAGCTGAAGGCGTATTGGGTGCCTTCATGCGTGCCCACGTAAATGCGGCTGCCGCCGGCAGAAAGAGTTCCGGAATGAACAAACGACGTGATCGTCTTGCCGCTAGACCAAAGCTCTTTGCCCGTTGCACTGTCCAGCGCATAAACCACGGCCGGGACTGACTTCTGCGCGCGCTGCGCGGCGGTCATCTTGGGATCAGCCGACCGGAACTCCCCACTGGAGAGCGCAAACACCACACCGTTCACCACCACCGGCGCGGTCGGCGACACCAGGTCCCGCGACATCCAGCCGGGGGCCAGGGCTGGAACACCGCCCTTGTCGACGACCTTCCAAGCCACGACGGCTCCGTTGGTCACTGCTCCATTGCTTGCCGCAAAGCCCGCATTAGTGGCCGCTGCGCCGCTGGCCGGGGCCAGAATCCAACGCGTGCCTGCCGGGTCCTGCCAGCTGGTCAACGCTCCGGCGGCGTAGCCTGCGCCCGAGAACGCCGCGCTCTTGTCCAGCGGCGCGGCCAGCGTGGCCGTGTCCACCAGATGCAGACGGCCATCGGTGCTGGTGACGGCGGCCAGGTTCTTGCCCTTGTACTCAAACACGACCGGCGAAGAGGTCAGCGCCGAATCGGCCTTGTAGCTACTCAGCGGCTTCAGCGTCTTGGCTTCGAGTGCGGTCACTTCATTGCCTGACGCCACGTACAGCGTGCCATCCGGACCCGCTGCTGGACCCGCTGTACCCGCCACGTTGCCCGCGGCCTTCCACTGAGAAACCGCCTTCGAAGCCAGGTCAAGCGCCCAGACACCATTCGCCGCACCGCCACAGCTGTTCACGGTGGCCACGTAAGCGGTGTTGTCGAACACCATCAGGCCCTTCGCATGGGCTCCGGCTGGCACGAACGGAACCGCGGGGTTGGGCTCTTCGCCGTTCGACACATAAACCGAGTGCAGCTTGCCATCACCCGTCAACCCCACCGCCCACTGGATACGCGGTGCGAACGGATTGAAAGCGGCCGCCGCTGCGCCAGCCGGTTTGGCGGGCATCGGCTTCGGCGGAGCCACGGGGCGATTCTTCAACGTCACCGCGCCTTCGTAAGGCTCGCCAACACCGCCCTTGGCGGGCGTGCCGCGACCCGGGCCGGCACCCGTGGGCACGGGCGGATACGCCAGCGACAACGGCCGCGTGACGCCTGCGGTCAAACCGCCGGGGCAATCGATCGTTCCCGCGGGCGCTGCTGCCGTGGAATAGTTCTTCTGCCACTCAATGCGGGCCAAATCGATATCTACGCCAATCATGCGGTCCGATGAAGCACCGAAGAAACCCAGTGCCCGGAAGCCCCGGTGGCCGATAAAGAAATCGAGCAATGCGGGCGGCGTGACGGTGTTCAGCTGACGGGCCGCGTTGTCGAACTTCAGCTTCCACACCAGTTCAAATCCGGGCTTCGCCATGCTGTCGCGCGAGATCTTGCCATCGTTGCGGACCCAGTTGGAACGCTGTGCATCAAAGCCGGCGGTCATCCAGTCGCCGGTCCCGCGTTGGGCCAGCGCCACCGTCGCGGTCGCCAGCAAGGTCAGCGTTGTCGTCACAGCCAGGGAAAGTCGTCGCATCACGGAAAAAGATCCTCTCGCGGTTTCAGGTATTCGAACATCGATCATATACCGAATGCCACACTGCTTACCTCCCCGGCGTCGCGGGCGTCGGGCCGTTCGATTGATATATAGTGTGAGCTTTGTAGAGGATGATTTGGCTAGGGCTGCACGTGCCCGGGCTACCCTGAAAGGTCTACCCATGAAAATGCTCCGGCTGGTTCCATTTTTGGCTCTCTTTACCCTCTCCGCTCCGGCGGCTGACTGGTTGACCGATGGCGGCGACTCCAAGCGCAACAACTGGCAGAAGGACGAAAAGATCCTCACCAAGGCCAACGTCAAGGGCATGCAGCTGCTATGGAAGACCAAGCTGGACAACCAGCAGCGCCAGATGCACTCCTTGCTGGAGCCGCTAGTGATCGGCCAGGTGATGACGGCCAAAGGGCCGCGCGAGCTCGTCATCCAGGCCGGTGTTTCGGACAACGTCTACGCGCTCGACGCCAAGACGGGCGAGCTGGTCTGGAAGCGCCAGTTCGACAGCAGCTACCAGGACCCGCCCAATGGCCGTGGCCCCAGCGTGCTCTGCCCCGGCGGCATGACCGCCAACGTCACCATCGGCCCCGGCGACGGCCCCGGCAAGTACACCATCTACGCCGCCAGCTGGGATGGCCGCCTGCATCTGATCAATGCCGCCGACGGCGAAGCGATGTCGCCGCCCCGCAAGTTCATGCCGCCCAACGGCAAGCCTTACGCGCTGAACTTGGTCAACAACGTCATCTACACGCACAGCGCCCAAGGCTGCGGCGGCAACCCGAACATGGCCTACACCTACGACTTGGCCACCCACAAAGTGGGCAGCTGGGGTCCGGCTGGTGGTGGCATGTGGGGCCGGTCCGGCCCGGCCGTCAGCAAGGATCTGGTGATGTACACCGGCACCGGCGATGGCCGCTGGGATCCGGAGAACGGCGTCTACGGCAATGGCATCATCGGCGTCAAACAGGACCCCAAGACCAAGGCCCTCGAACTGGTCGACTACTACGGCCCCTCCAACGCTGAATGGCTCTGGAAGCGCGACCTCGACATGCAGGTGACGCCCGCCATCTTCGACTACAAGGGCAAGGAGTACATGATCGATGCCAGCAAGGAATGCCGCATCTATCTGATGGACACCGAATCGATCGGCGGTGACGACCACCGCACGCCCGCCTATCGCACGCCGCTGATCTGCAATGAGATTGTGGACTTCGCCGAAGCCGGCATCTGGGGCTCACTGGCCACCTGGGAAGATGGCCCCACGCGCTGGATTCTGACGCCCTTCTGGGGCCCGAAGCACTCCAAGTTCAAGGCGCCGCTGGAGTACGGCGAAGTGAAAAAGGGCGCCATCGCCGCCTTCAAGATGGAAACCGTCGGCGGCAAAGTCCAGCTGACCCCGGCCTGGGTGTCGCGCGACATGAACCAAGCCGAACCGCCGCTGATCGCCAACGGCATGATCTTCGCCTATGGCAGCGGTGAGAACACCGCGCAGGCCTTCCCCGACGTCGGTCTCGATTTCCGTATGGAGCGCCGTATTCCGCTCTCGACGCACGCGGTGCTCTACGTGCTCGATGCCACCACTGGCAAGGAACTCTGGTCCAGCGGCAAGCAGATCACCAACTGGAACCACTGGAGCGGCATCGCGGTCTCCAACGGCCAGGTCTACATCAACACCTACGACGGCCACCTCTATTGCTTCGGTCTCAAAAAATGATCCGGCTGGTAGGCGTGTTCGCATTGTTGGGAGCGGCCGGTTTGATGGCGCAGAATGCGCCCGCCGAACCCACCCGCGCCCAACTGGAGCAGGAACTCGACGCCTATCGCCGCATCTTGCTCGATTGGGGCGGACTGACGCACTACGGCAGCGAGAACGCCGAGTTACGCCCGGCGAACGATCGCGTCGTGTTTTTGGGTGACGAGATTACGGAACGGTGGGGGCAGGGCACGGCGAAGTTTTTCCCCGGCAAGCCGTATCTCAACCGCGGCATCACCCGGCAGACCGCCGCGCAGATGCTGGTTCGGTTCCGGCAGGATGTGCTGTCGCTGAAGCCCAAAGTCGTCATCATCGCGGCCGGCACCAACGACTTGGGAAGCGTGATGGGGCCCTCCACAGAAGGCACCATGGCTGAGCACTTTATGTCGATGGTGGACTTGGCCCTGGCGCACAACATCCGCGTCGTGCTGGCCTCCGTCACACCGGTCTGCGATTGTTTTGTGAAGCAGACCGCCCGGCGTCCGATTGGCAAGATCATCGGCTTGAACAACTGGCTGAAGAGCTACGCGGCCGAACGCGGCCTGGTCTACCTGGATTACTACAGCGCCCTCGTTGAAGGCCGCGCGATGAATCGGGCACTGACGGTGGACGGCTTTCTCCCCAACGATGCCGCCTACGAAAAGATGGCTCCGTTGGCCGAAAAGGCGATCGCCCAAGCGCTGGCCGGCGCACCCTCGGAGCGCAGGCCCTAGCCGCGCGGCAGCCCTTCCAGCACGGCACGCAATCTGGCCAGATCGATCGGCTTCGAGAGATAGCCGTCCATGCCACTTTCCAGACACCGGCGGCGCGTCAGCTCTTCTGTGCTGGCGCTGACCCCAATCACCCGCACCCGTGCCCGTCCCACCACCTGCCGGATGCGCACCGTCGCCGCAAATCCGTCCAGTACGGGCATCTGACAATCCATTAGGATCAGGCCGTAGCAGCCCTCCAGGAACTTCTTCACCGCTTCCTCTCCATCGGTGGCAAACTCCACCTGGCAACCCAGCCTCTCCAGCAGCCGGCCGAGCACTTTCCGGTTGACCGCATTGTCGTCCACTACCAGAACGGGCTTCGTCAGGGGATCCATCGTGGCCGGTCTCACTGGCGAAGGCATGGAGGGGCAAAGCAAGCGGAGAAAGCCGACTGTCACCGGCCAGGTACCACAAATGTGGAACGCGGCCAGGACGGCGCTATCACACTGCTTCAACTCCTGGTGCGTGCCCATCAGTACCCAGCGGATGCCCGGTGGGGCGGCTTGTACCAGTGCCAACGGGGACGGCGCTGCGCTCACGTCCACGATCGCGCAAACTGGCTGGCCCGGCGGCACCCGCGTCAGTTCCTCCGACAACGTGGCCTCATCCGGGCAAACCTGTAGTGGCACGCGCAGCCAGGACAGGGTATCCACCAGAAAACGGTGACGCACCTCGGTCTCCCCCAACACGAACACCCGTGGCATGGGCTGGGCGGCTCCGGCCTCCAGCACCTGAAGCCAGCTTCGCCGCTCCCCCGTCCGCCCAACCGGAATGCGGACCGCAAACTCCGTACCACTTCCCACCACACTATTCAGCTGGATCTCGCCGCGTAGTGCCGACACCAGCCGCTTGACGATAGCCAGGCCCAGGCCCACCCCGCCGTGTCGGCGGCGATCCGAGGAATCCAGCTGCGTGAACGGTTCAAAGATACGCTTCTGTTCCGCCACCGGTATACCCGGGCCGGAATCGCCTACGGTCAACAGCAGACTCCCCTGGCCGCCCACTTCTTCCTCATAACGCATGGCCAGCCGGACACTGCCTTGCTCGGTAAACTTGACGGCGTTTCCCGCCAGATTCATCAATACCTGCAGCACCCGTGAAGAATCCGTCACCACTTCCGCCGGCACTTCCGGGCCGATCTGGACCCCCATCAACAGACCCTTGGCCTCCGCCAGCGGCCCGACCGCCGCCGCCACCTCGTCGAACAACAGGCAAGGGTCGCAAGGGGCCATCCGCAAGTTCACGGTGGCGGCCTGCATGTGTGAGAAGTCCAGAATCTCCGAAACCATCCCCAGCAGCGCCGCTGACGCCCCGCGCCCTTCGCGAGCCAGCAGCTTCTGATCCGGGCTCAGCGCGGTATCAGACAGCATGTCCAGATCCCCCACCACGGCCGTCAGCGGCGTCCGGATCTCGTGGCTCATCGTGGCTAGGAACTCAGTCTTGATCGCCAACGCCCTTTCAACCTCGCGCCGTGCCAGCACCGAACGCTCCCGCTCCCGCCGCATTCTGAAGGCCCAATAGAGGCTCAGCAGCCCAAAGGCCAGAGCAGCCAACAGAGCGCGCTCCAAGGCTACTTGCCGGCCCTTCTCCTCCACACTGGCGCGGATGAGGTTGGCGCTGCGCATGGAGACCATCGGGTAGGCTTCCGCGATCCGGGCCAGCGTCCCGTCTTGCGTCATCTCGCGGACCCTCGCCTGTAACCGGTCAGCCAGCGCCTGATTCGCAAAGGCAGCCGCGATCGAGAACTCGCTCTGCAGCCGATTCTGGCTCACCAGGCGTAATGCGATCCCCTCGCAGGCGGGCGCCCGCTTCAAAAAGAAAGCAGAAAGACCAGGCTGGTTCAGCAGAGCCACCTCCGCCTCACCCCGGCACACCGCCGCCGCGCGGTCCTCCGGACGGTCTATCCGGATTCCCTTCACACCCGGGAAGTAGGTGTCGATGCTCATGGCCAGCGGTGGAACGTTGCCGTAAACCATGCGTTGGCCCGGCAGTTCCACCATGGAACGGATCCGGCTATTCTCGAGGACCAGAAGGTAGTAGTCGTCGGCCCACCAAGGCTCCGCAAAGTAGATCGAACGATGCGGGGCCGGATTGGCGACCGCTGCCGCCCAGATATCCGCTGACCCCGAAGCCAGCGCCATCTCCGAGCCTTCCTGGTGCAGTGAGTACTCGGCTCGCAGGCCTTCTCGCCGCGCCGCTTCCCGCATCACATCGACATAGAAGCCCGCAGGTTGGCCGTTGGCATCGGCATAGGCCAACGGTGCCAGCGCCGCGCTCGCAATTCGGACTGATTTCGCTTCCGAGGGCAGGGATTGGCAGCCGGCGCTCAGCGCGAGGAACAAAGTTGCCGGATATCTCCAACGGAGAGCTCCAGCAGGACCCACCCCCCACATGCTCCAAGCTTACGCCAGCCTCGGCTCCATCACTAATTGCGAGCGCAAATAGTTGTTAACAGAAATTTTACGGCAACTTCCAACCGGACTCCGGCCGCCTGACGTCGCCGTCCGCGCGGGCGGTGAACTGATTGGTGAATGGGCTAAGGTTGCAGCGTGATCACGCCCCAAGGCGAACCCGTCAAAGATATCTTCTTCGTCACCGTACGCGTTGCCAGGTCAACCACCGACAGGTCATTGGATGGGCCATTGGCCGTATAGAGCGTCTTTCCATCCGGTGACAGCGCCAGGCCCCAGGGCCGCGTGCCCACTTCCACTGAACCTTCAATCTGCTTGGTGGCCGTATCGATCACAAACACTTTCTTGCCGCGGCCCGTCGAGACATACAACTTAGCCGCGTCTTTCGACAGGCGCACGCCCATCGGCTTCACCGCTCCCGGCGCGCCCAGGGAGATAGTCTCCAGGACCACCGGCTTCAGCGCGTCCACCAGACTAATGGTGCCGTCATTTTCAGCATTGACCCAAAACTGAGTGTTATCCGGCATGAAGGCCGTTGTCCGTGGCCGCCTTCCTACTTTGATGGTGTGCACCACCTTCTGCGACGCGGTATCGATCACCGCCACTGAGCCGCCATCCTCAGACGTAACCAGGACATGCTTGCCATCCGGGCTCATGTGGACCCCCTCCGGTTCCTCGCCCGTGGGAATGGTGGCCAGCACCTTCTCGGTGGCCAAATCCAGGATCGTCACGCCGGCGGTATCTTCGTTGGAAACGTAGATCAGCTTGCCATCGAGGCTTAAATCAAACTCTTCCGGGTCGGACCCGCACTTGATTACGCGCACGATCTTGTTCTGGGCCACGTCGAACACGCCAATGCCATCGGCACTCTTGTCGGCCGGCGGCAACTTACTCTCATCCACACCGGGCCCGCCGATGGGCGAACCGCTCAAGGCGACATAGATGGTTTTGCCATCCGGGCTCGCGTGGATGCCCCGGGGCCGCTTGCCCAGCGGTACCGTGGCCACCACGTTCAACGTCGCCGAATCGATGATGCTCAGGTCACCGGAGGTCTCATTGGTGACATAAATCCGGTAGGCCGGTTTCTCGGCCGCGGGCCGGGAGCAAGCCGTTGTCAGCAGCGCCACTGCGACGGGCGCCATCCACATAGTCTTCAAATTCACGCTATTCTCCTTGGAACACAAAGGCCGCTGTCACCTTGCCGGAAGGCGTCACAGTCAGCGTCTGTTCCTGTGTGCCCAACTTCTCCTGCCACGCCGCCACGGTATAGGTACCGGGCGGCACGTTGCGCAGCTCAAACTTTCCATCCGCACCGGTGACCGCAAAATAGGGATGATCCAGCACCCCTATCCAGGCCCGCATCCAGCGATGGACGTTGCACTTCACCCGCACCATCACCTCCGGACTCAAAAACTTCCGGGTAAACGGAGCTTCCTCCGGTGCCTGGCTATGGTTCCATTCGCGATTCACCTGGGCCAGCGGATGGATATTATGCGTCACGGGATCGGAATTGGTTACCGTCAGCAGTTGCCCGGTCTGGATGCCCAACACGCGCGGC
>JBIKMK010000664.1:0-2931 GCA_044359315.1 Bryobacteraceae bacterium
ACAGGATGGCCGCCAGCACACAAAGTGCCGCTGCAATCAGGAAAGGCCGGTCCCATCCATAGGCTTTCACAATGAATCCGAGCGCCGTAGTAGAGATTGCACCCACCAGATTACCGCAGGTATTCATCACCGCTGAAACACTGCCGGCAAAGTCCTGGCCAATGTCGAGCGGAATCGCCCAACTGACACCGACCGTGGTCTCCAATCCAAAGACGGCGATGCACGTCAGCAACACGCACATCTCAGCGCTCTCGGCCAGTGTAGCGGGCACAATGGCCGCCGCCGCCAGCAGAAACCCGCCAATCGCCACGGACTGCCGCGCAAACTTCAAACTCCGGCCACGCTTGCCCAGCTCATCACTCAACCAGCCGCCCAGCAAGTCGCCTGCGGTTGCCGCAAATAGCGGCAGACTGGCGTAAAGGCCCATCGTCTTCAAGTCCAGGTGCCGAACCTCGCTCAGGTACTTCGGGAACCAGTCCAAATAGATCGCCAAGCCCCAGCCATAGCAGGCATACATCGCGCCCAACTTCCACACGGTGGATGAGCGCAGGATGGAGCCCCACGGCACAGGGCCGGTGGCCCCCTTGCGTGGCGTGCCCAACGACTCCGTGATCAGCGAAAGCTCCGCCGGGTTCACGGATCGATGTTCAGCCGGCGTGTCGCGGTACCAGAAGAACCACAGCGCCGCCCACGCCAAGCCGAGCGTACCGAAGGCGTAGAACGGCATCCGCCAGCCGTAGTTGGCGATCAGCCAGACCACAATCGGCGGCGTAAAGGCCGCGCCCAGCCGCGAACCGGCATGCGTAATGCCTTGAGCATAGCCACGCTCGACCGGCAGCATCCAGCGCGAGAGCGATCGGGTGGCAATCGGAAACGCGCCCGCCTCGCCCATGCCGAACAGAAACCGGAAGGCAGCCATGGAGGTGCCACTCCAGGCCAGCGCCGTGGCGGAAGTAAAGACGCTCCACCAGGTGACGATCAGCGCCAACGCCCGCCGCGGACCAATGCGATCCCCCAGCCAGCCGCCCGGGATCTGAAAGATCGAATAGCCCCACCGGAATGCGCCCAGAATGAGACCCATCGTCGTCAGGTCGAGGCCGAACTCTTTCTGAATGGACGGCACCGCTGACGAGATGACCACACGATCCATGTAGGTGATCATGTAAGCCAACACGGTGAGCCAAAGCACCACATGGCGGACTCGAGTAGGACGCATAAAGAAGGGCTGATTCTATCAGAAGCGGAGCCGCTGGTCGCAAGCGATAGCCGTTTTGTCGGTGCCAGGTGAGAAGGTCCGGCAGTTCCTGGGGCGCTCCATGCGCGCGATTAACCGGGCACAGGATCAAGCGAAGGGTGCGCGGTGGATGGCGGTACCAGCCTCTTGCTGACTACGCCTTCGTTCGTGGCTTGTCTTGCATCAAGGTGATGCATACTGAGGATGTATGCCGCACTCAATCAAGGACGGGAAATCCAGGCGGGGCGCGCGCCAAGCGACATCCCCTGGCAACGCCTCCACCGGCAACACCCGGTACACCGTTGGGCTGGCGCCGAGCTTGGCGCAGCAAGTGGAGAGATACGCCAAGGCAAATGACAGTAGCATGAGCAAGGCGATCGCCGGGCTGGTGCGGATTGGTCTGGAAGGCCAGGAGCACCGCAAGCGAGAGTTCTTCCAGAAATTGAAGGCGAATCTTGCGAGCGCGGACCCGAGCCGTGAAGACGAGTTAGTGGATGAGTTCCGGTCGTTGATTCTCGGCCACTGAGGCGATGCCGAAGATCCAGTGGGAGCACCTCCCCAGAGACAAGTGGGCTCACTTGCGAGACCGTGCCAAGGAGCGCCAGATTTCGCAGCACGACCTTTTCGCGCTCGCCGAATGGAAAGCTGAAGATCCCGACGTGCCCGACGGCGATTGGTACAAGGACTTCGGCACGTTCAAGCTCTGCGGCAATGGCAGATTCCCCAGCACCTTTCTATTGCGCGGGCAGGCGGCCCGTGGAAAGAGCGTGTGAAGCTAGGCCCGCAAGTCTCCGCTAAGCTGTGACGTTGATCGTTGGAGGGGAACGACATGCTCAGTGTGCAGGAGTTCGGCGGCATAGGCCAAGCAGGCTTGGATGTCTTCCTGCCGGATGTGCGGATAGTTGTCCAGGATCTGCTGTTGGGTCCACCCGGCGGCCAGAAGATCGACAATGAACTCGACGGCGAGCCGTGTCCCCTTGATGACTGGTTTGCCAACAAGAACCTTGGGGGCGACCGTAATGCGTTCGTGCCAGTTCATTGCCATCGGACACTAGGATACCAGCCACGTCGCCTATTCAACGAAATCGCGGTTTCTTTCGCCGTTGATCGTGAGCTATGCACTGAAACCCGCCTTTCACTCTGACTCGTTTTCGTGTTGGTGTCGCGTCCACGGTTTGCCTGGCGCTGGTCGTTCTGCCCACCAACCCAAAGGGAGGTCAGCAAGGTCTTCGAGGCTGCGATCTTTGTCGACAGGATGATGAAAACAGGAAATCACGGGCGGCTCGCCGCCCGACATTCCATCACCAAGGAATTGCCATGCACCATCTTCGATGTCATGTGAAACGTACGTTACCAGTTCGGCACCAGAGTGCACGGCAGCGGACAGGAAAACTCGTGTGTGCGGCGGGTCGGGGAATTTCCAATTAAGCAGGCTGCTCGCGGGATCTGCTGATGCCCAAAAGTCCTGTTCGACATTCGTGAAGACTGAATTCGGCTGCAAAAGGGGTTGCTGAAATCGGTTGTTGAAACCCGCATCCTCCGGGAAGCGATTTTCAAGGTCAGGATAGACAGCTTGAAGTGCTGGGTAGGGCGCGTTCCCGTAATACCAGTTTGCCCAACCCATCAGATGTGCCGTCCACTTCGGATCAACCGGTCGAAATTCACAATCGACTTCGCCAACCATCTCGCGATGCCTT
>JBIKMK010000665.1:0-2930 GCA_044359315.1 Bryobacteraceae bacterium
CTTTGCCGCTCGCGTCACCGCCGCCACGCTGTCTGATATCTACTCCACCGTCACCTCCGCCATCGGCGCGCTCAAAGGCCCCCTGCACGGCGGCGCGAATGAAGAAGTGATCAAGCTGCTGTTGCAGGCCGGCAACAAGGCTCGGGCTCTGGAAATGATGCGCGAGATGCTGGAGAACAAGGTGAAGATTCCGGGCTTCGGCCACCGCGTCTACAAGACCATTGACCCGCGCGCCATCCACCTGAAGAAGCTCTCGAAGGAATTGGCTGCATCCACTGGCCAGATTGACCTTTACGAAGCCTCCGAAGCCGTCCAGGAAGCGATGTTGACTGCCAAGGGCAAGCCGCTCAACCCCAACGTCGACTTCTACTCGGCCTCGGCCTACTACTCGCTGGGCATTCCGGTGGACCTGTTCACGCCCATCTTCGCCGTCAGCCGCATGTCCGGCTGGACCGCGCACGTTCTCGAACAGTTCCACAACAACCGCCTGATCCGTCCGCGCGCTGACTACAAGGGCCTTCCCGTTGGTCAGCCCTGGGTGGCCATCACGGACCGGGTCGCCTAACCGCGACAGATCTTTTCGCGAACAGAGTTTCGCGACGGAGCCCCATGCACGATCTCAGCTATTTCCGCGGCCACCTGGAGGTGGCCGCCGAGCGCCTTCGCACGCGCGGCGTCCAACTGGATCTGGCCGCTTTCCGGCAGCTGGATACCGAGCGCCGCTCGGCCATCACCGAATCAGAAACTCTCAAGGCCGAACGCAACAGCCTCTCGCAAGAAGTAGGCAAGCGCAAGAAGGCCGGCGAGGATACGGAAGGCTTGCAATCGCAGGTTCGCCAGATGGCGGACCGGATGTCGGCCTTGGACGACCGCGTGAAGGTGCTCGACGCGCAGTTTCACGAGATCCTGGTGGGCATTCCCAATCTGCCCCACGAGTCCGTTCCGGTGGGTAGATCAGCCGAGGACAACGTCGAGGTCAGACGTGAAGGAGTGGCTCAGGTAATGGACTTCAAGCCTAAGCCCCATTGGGATTTAGGTGCAGACCTGGGTATTCTTGATTTCGACCGTGCCGCCAAAATCACCGGCGCTCGGTTTGCGGTCTACATGGGGCTGGGTGCAAAACTGGAGCGGGCGCTGATCAACTTCATGCTCGACACCCATACCGGTGAGCATGGTTATACCGAAGTCCTGCCGCCCTTCATGGCCAACTCGGCCAGCCTGTTCGGCACCGGGCAATTGCCGAAGTTCGCCGAAGATCTGTTCAAGATCGAAAAGACCGACTACTATCTCATCCCCACCGCCGAAGTCCCGGTAACCAACCTTTACCGCGACGAAACGCTGGATGCCGATGCGTTGCCCGCTAAATTCTGCGCCTACACGCCCTGCTTCCGGTCAGAAGCCGGTAGCTACGGCCGCGACGTCCGCGGCATCATCCGCCAGCATCAGTTCCAAAAGGTAGAACTGGTGAAGTTCGCCCGCCCGGATCAAAGCTACGACGAACTGGAAAAGCTGACGCATGATGCCGAAAACATCTTGCGGAAGCTCGGGTTACCCTTCCGCACGATGGCCCTTTGCACCGGCGACATGGGCTTTTCCTCCGCCAAGACCTACGACATCGAAGTCTGGCTGCCGGGCTTGGGCGAGTTCAAGGAGATCTCCTCCTGCTCCAACTTTGAGTCCTTCCAGGCCCGCCGCGCCAGCATCCGCTGCAAGTCGGGCAAGAAGTCGGAGTTCGCCCACACGCTGAATGGTAGCGGCCTGGCGGTGGGACGCACATGGGTGGCCGTAGTCGAGAACTACCAGCAGGCTGACGGTTCCGTGGTGGTGCCGGAAGCGCTGCGGCCTTATCTGAATGCCGAGCGGATCACGCCCGCCGGAAAGCTGGTTTAGTCAACTCGACTTCACTAGTCATGGCCTGCGGTCTGGCCTTTGGCCTTGCCGAGGAGCCGGGAGGCCATGCGGGATTTGTGCTTCGCCCGCTGCACCAACGTTGCCGCCTGCGCTGAGGTGTGCTTGATCTGCTCCATCGATATCCACAGCTGCGTCAAGGCGAAGTGATACTGGTCGACTTCAACCTGCATTTCCTTCAAAAGGTGGCGAAGTCGGCTCATCGTCTCGGCTTGACTTATGCTGTTGGCCGCTCGCCGGGCATCCTCCATTGAGGGCACCGCCCCGCAGGCCGCCATTGAGCGGTCCGTCAGCGCTTCCCGATCTGTTCTATCCGTCAGTGTCTTCAAGCCCGATGCCATTCCTTTGTGCAGTCCGATCTGTCCAAGCTACCCGCCTACGGCGCGATAAAAGCGGGGATTGATCCCACCGCCCTACTGAAGATATCGGACGAAACTAGTTCTGAATGAAGATCCCCGAGTGATTCTTTACAATTTGGTATGATCTGTTAGGGGGAACACTCCCGCCTCTCCGTGCGTTTACAATGTCTATATGCGCGACCTTCGCTGGGCTGTTCGAACCCTCCTCAAGACGCCCATCATTTCTGGTGTGGCCATCATCTCGCTAGCCTTGGGCATCGGCGCCAACACGGCTATTTTTTCGCTGTTTGACGAAGTGCTGCTGCGCGCGCTACCGGTGCCAGATGCCGGCGAACTGGTCAACATCACTTCCAATGGCTCCCGTTCCGGCAGCAATTCCACCAACAACGCGGGGGAAGCGGATTCGATCTTCAGCTACCCGATGTTCCGTGATCTGGAAAAGCAGCAGGCCGTCTTTACCGGCCTTGCCGCCCACCGCAGCTTCGGCGTCAACCTCGCCTATCAGGGGCAGACCTTCAGTTCGCAAGGCATGCTCGTGTCCGGCAGCTATTTTCCGGTGCTGGGGCTGACGCCGTCGGTGGGCCGGCTCTTTACGCCCGCTGACGATGTCAACCCGGGAGCCCACCGGTTGGCGGTTCTGTCGCACCAGTATTGGACGGAGCG
>JBIKMK010000666.1:0-2928 GCA_044359315.1 Bryobacteraceae bacterium
GTAGGTGAGGTCATCGGCCAGCAGAGCCTTCAGGTCCGCTTCCTTGGCGCTCTTGGCGGCGGCATTGAACTTGGCCACGGCGTCCAGCACGGCCTTCTCATCACCGGCGGCGGCGTACGCGATACCGGAAAGCGACACGGCGCCCAGCGCCAGCGCGACAAAAAACGAAAGGGGCGATTTCATCGCCCCTGATCGTATCCCAAATTTTGCGGTGCGTCGAGCACCCAAAGAACCCGCTGGCAAAAGAACAACTTGGCTGGCGCGCCCGGCCCGGTAGAACCCGACGCGTTACCGAGCCGTGACCGCAAGGGAGCGGTCCTGGCTGGTCTCGCGACTGCTAAGCCGCCCGCTCCATCGCCGGGACTTCGGCGTCAATCTTGGCCACTTTCACGTTGCGGGCGATGCCCAACTTGCCCAGGAACCAGATGCACATCCAGGTGATGTCCACTTCATACCAGGCCAAGCCGTGCCGGGCCGAAGCCTGATGGGCGTGGTGGTTGTTGTGCCAGCCTTCGCCAAAGGTGATCAGCGCCACCCACCAGTTGTTGCGCGAATCGTCCTTGGTGTGGAAGCGGCGGCTGCCCCACATGTGCGTGGCGGAGTTCACGGCCCAGGTGGCGTGCCATCCGGCGACAATGCGGACAAACGTGCACCAGAAAGCCAGCGACAGGCCGAACAGCGGATTTACCACAATCGCGCCAATGATGCCCGCGCCGATGCCGAAGGCGGTCAGCGGCACCCAGTGCCAGTTGTTCAGCCAGACATAGAAGGGTTCACGCGCCAGGTCCGGAGCATAGCGCGCCGTCACCGACGTATTGTTGTGCATCGCATCGCCCACCACCATCCAGATGATGTGCGCCCACCAGGCGCCATCGCGCGGGGAGTGCGGATCGCCCGGCTTATCGGAGAGCTGGTGATGGACGCGGTGCGTCGCCACCCAGCTGATCGGGCCGCCCTGCAGCGTCATGGAGCCGCAGACGGCAAACAGGTAGTCCAGCCACTTCGGCACCTTGTAGGCGCGGTGGGTGTGCAAACGGTGGTAACCCATTCCGATGCCCCAGCCGATACACATCCAGTAGAGTACGGCGGTGAACAGCGCGGCGCGCACGTCCCACAAAAAGATGACAGTGATCAGTGCCAGAATATGAAAAGCCGTGAAGGCGATGACGGTGGGCAAGTTGAGCTTGTTCACGTCTTTGTTGGCGAATAGGTCGGTCATAAATCCTCTCATCTGCCACGCTACCAGTTGCCTGAATGGACCCGTGTAAAAGTTGTGTAATTTTGAGTTCGCGATTGATTAGATTGAGCTTATGACCTCGGGCGACGTCCGTTACCACCGCCAATTCCGTTCCTCGGCCATCCCCGATCCGCATGACGTGCTGGTCTACCTGCCGCCGGGCTACGAAGCCGACCAGCGCCGCCGGTACCCCGTTTTATATCTGCAGGACGGCCAGAACGTGTTCGACGGCGAAACCGCCTTTATCCACGGCCAGGAGTGGGGCGTGGACGATTCCGCCGAACACCTGATCCGCGAAGGCGCCGTGAAGCCGGTGATCATCGTGGCGGTCTACAATGCGGGGCCCAACCGGATCGACGAATACACCCCCACACGCGACCACAAAACCAAACGCGGCGGCAAGGCGTACCTTTACGGCCGGATGCTGGTGCGGGATCTGAAGCCCTTTATCGATTCGACCTACCGCACGCTGCGGGACCGCAAGCATACGGGCCTGGGCGGGTCTTCACTGGGAGCGCTGGTGACGCTCTATCTGGGCCTAAAGCATGCGGACGTTTTCGGCAAGCTGGCCGTGATGTCGCCGTCGGTCTGGTGGGACAACCGGGCGATCGTGAAGATGGTGAACGATTTTGAAGACTTGGAGCGCCCCATGATCTGGCTGGACGTCGGCACCCAAGAAGGCGGCGCCCCCCGCCGCACCCTAGCCGATACGCGGCAGTTGCGGGACGCCCTGGTCACCCAAGGCTGGCACCTAGGCACCAACCTCGGCTACTACGAAGCCATCGGCGCCGACCACTCCGAACGCAGCTGGGCTAGGCGCGTGCCGACGATGTTGAAGTTCTTGTTTGGGAAGTAGGGGGGGGTTATGACGCCCGCTGCTTGGTCATCAATTCGCGCAGGTACGTGTTGACGCGCGTCTGGTAGCCGTCGCCTGACATCTTTAGCCACGCCAGGACATCCGCATCGAGGCGGATTGTGACGCTTTGCTTTTTCGGGCGGTAGAACCTCCCCACGATCGCGTCCGAGGGGAACTCCCGAATTTCGGGGATGTCCGAGAGGTCGATCTCACTGTCGGGCCTTTGGGCCAGACGCAGCAGGTCTGCCCTTCGTTTAGCGTTGAGTTGCTTCATAGAGCTTCCTTTCGTGCCGGGTGGCTTGGCGGGCGGAGATGATCCGGATCACTTCATCCGGCCCATCCTCACGATATGTATGCACAGCCACCAGTAAAATCAACCCTTCCACCCGACCAATGGCATGCCATCGCGGCTCTCCATCGTGGATGCGTTCGACGAACGTGACGCAGTTGGGATCGTCGAAAATCGATTGGGCGGTCTCGAAATCGACGCCGTGTTTGAGCAGATTGCTCTGGTTCTTCTTTTCGTCCCATTCGAAACGAACCATTCGTATGTACAACATAGCACATACAAATAGCGTTCCTCCCGGGCATCACACGAGTCGCTTATAGTGATGGAATGAGTCTGACTCTGCAAATCGTACTGCCGGACGAGTTGGCCGATCGTATTCGTGATGCGGCGATTCGTGAAGGGGTGTCGATGGAAGAGATCCTTCGTGAGGCGGCCGAGCAAAAGCTTGAAACCGTCAAGCCGGACCCTTTCGCGGCGATTACGGGGATCTGGGATTCGCCTGAGACTGACCTTGCCGCTCGCCATGATGAGATCCTTTACGGCGGC
>JBIKMK010000087.1:0-10486 GCA_044359315.1 Bryobacteraceae bacterium
GTAATTCATTTATCGGAAACTCGCGCAACACCTGTCCGGGTTTAGTCCGGGAAATAGCGGGAGAGTTTCTTGATTAATCGCTGGGGCCCGTGCTGAAAGAAAAACAACGCTCCAGCAAATCCAGCCGAGGCCACCAGGGCCAGGCCGGAACTTGCTGGAGCGTGAGGGTGACCAGCGAATCAGTGAACCTTAGAAGTTCAGCCGCAGCGCGAACTGGAACTGGCGCGGAGTTCCCTGCCCGGTCACGCCGTCGTTGGCCGTGGTCAGGATCGTGCCGAAGGTGCCGTTTGAGAAGTTGTTCACCGGGTTGCCGTAATGGGCGCGATTGAACAAATTAAACGTTTCGGCGCGGAACTCCAGATTGAACTGCTCCGTGATCCGGGTGCGCTTGGTGATGGCGCTATCCACCTGCCAGAGGCCCGGACCCTGCCCGACGTTGCGGCCAATGTTGCCCCAGGTACCAGCGGCGGGAATCGCAATGGCGGTCCGGTTCAAGTAAGCGCCGGGGATCGGGTCGGCCAGCACGATCGGGCCGCCCAGGTAATTGGGCCGCTGATTGACCGTGTTGCCATCAGGCAGGGTGGCCTGCGCCCGGTTCACCAAGATATTCACGGGGCGGCCCGTGCGGACAAAGTAGAAGCCGCTCACGGCCCAACCGCCCCACAGCTTGTTCTTAGCCCAGGGCAGTTCGTAGACGGCGTTGGCGGTCATGGTCTGACGGATGTCAAAGTCCGCCCGGCCACGGTCGCAGGCCCGGCAGTTGGAGCGCATCACTTCCGCCCCTTCGCCCGATCCGGCGTTATCGTCCACCACCTTGCCATACAGGTACTGCATCTGGAACATGAAACCGTTCTTCAGGCTCCGGTTCAACGACGCTTGCAGGCCATTGAAGCTATTGCGGCTATAGTTCATTTTGCGGTCGATGCTGGAGAAGCCGGGAAAGGGGCGGCGTCCGGTGACGGGATCGATGTTGTTCAAACGGTCCCGGCCGAACAGGTGCGTGCCCTTATTGCCGACATAGGCGGCCTGCATCACGAAAGAGGCGGGCAGTTGGTGCTGAACGGAGAACGTCCAGTTGGTGGTGTAAGCATCGCGGCGGTCGCGCTGCAAGGCGCGGGGTGCCACGGCGCTGGTCCGGGCCTGCGCGAGGAATGAATCGAACGGGAACGAGAGCCCCGCCTGCTCAGCAAGAGTCAACGTGTAGGATTCGCCAAAGCTATCCAGCGCCGCGTTGACGTCGTCGCCCTGGCCCGGCGTGTAGTACATGCCCGTGCCAGCGCGGAATACCGTGCGGCCCTTGAACATCTCGGGGGACCAAGCCAGCGAAACGCGGGGCGCGAAATTGTTGTTGTCCCGGAAGTACCAGGGCGTGTTGGCCGGGCAGATGCCGCCGCAGCGCTCAAAATCCAGCACCCGGCCGCGGTTGTGAACTTCGTTGGCCAATCCATAGTTCTCGTAGCGGACGCCATAGTTCAGCGTCAGGTTCGGGCGCACTTTGTATTCGTCCTGGACGTAGAAGAAGTTGAAGAAGCGCCGCGCGCCCAGCATGGGATAGTTGGTCGACCGCGCCACGCTGTCCAGACGGTTGGCCGTGAAGTTCGCCAAGCTGCCGTAGACCAGCGAGAACTGGCCATTATCGGCCACATTGATATCCACGCGGCGGGATTCAAAGCCCGCCTTAAAGGTGTGGCGGCCAACAATCCGCGAGAAGTTGTCGAGGATTGAGTAAGACGTCGGCTTCTCGATTTCGGTGCGGCCGGCTTGCGTGCTGGTAAAGCCCGGCACGGCAACTTGGAACGGCAGGCGTCCCACCTGGGTGCGCTCCAGCGCGGAGCGGTTCACGCCCACGCGGACTTCATTCACCGTCGCCGCGCCAAATACCGATTGAAACTGAACGGTGCCCTGCACCGGATTGATATCGGAGTCGCGGGTCTCCAAAAGCGCGTTGCGCGGTTCGCTAACGAACCCGGTGTTCGAGTTGTAGCGGGCAAACAACGAATGACGGTCATTGATCCGGTAGTCGACGCGGAACATGCCCGAATCCTCATTCCAAACCTGGCGGGGAGTGCCGACAAAGCGGTCCACATTCGCATTCACTGACCCCGCGTTACCCAGCGGATACCCTTCAAGAATCGGCCGCAGGGCGGGCGTGGAGGCCAGTGTCGCCGTTCGATAGGCTTGGCTGGGCACCAGTCCGGTGGCGGAGGTGGCCGTCAACCGTTGGCGCAGACCTTCATAATTGGCAAAAAAGAACAGCTTATTCTTCTTGATGGGGCCACCCAAATTGGCCCCGTACTGATTCAGGCGAACCGGCGGGATCGTCAGACCGTCGATAAAGCGGCGCGCATCGAAGTAGCTATTGCGGACAAACCAAAACGTGCTGCCGTGGAATTCATT
The DNA here is from genome assembly GCA_044359315.1 of Bryobacteraceae bacterium. Classification (GTDB taxonomy): domain Bacteria; phylum Acidobacteriota; class Terriglobia; order Bryobacterales; family Bryobacteraceae; genus JAPKYZ01. Next base: position 2,398 of record JBIKMK010000087.1, read on the forward strand.
GGTGCCAGTCTTCGACACCAGGTTCACCAAACCGCCGCCGCCACCACCACCTTCAGCCGTGTACATGGACGAACTGACGCGGAACTCGGCGATCGAATCGAGCGAAATCACCAGGCGCAAGTTTGCCTCCTGCCGGGGGTCCTTCACGCCGGTGGCGTCCACGCCGTCAAAAGTCCAGTTGTTCTCGTCGCGCGGGCGGCCAAAGAAGCGAATCGAGTTCTGATTGCCTTCGCCCGTATTGGTGGCACCGGGAGCCAGCAACATCAGCGAGGTCCAGTTACGGCCATTGATCGGGATGTTACGCAACTGCGTCTCACCGATCGCCGTGCCAATCTCAGACGTGCTGCGGTCAATCACCGCGGTCTCCGCCGTCACCTCGATCTGCGTCGAAACGGTTCCGGTCTCCAGTTTTGCGTCCAGCGTGCGTACCTGTCCGACCGATAGCTGCACGGCATCGATCTTGGCCGTCTTGAAGCCTTCCTTGGAAATGGTGACCGTGTAGCTGCCGATGGGCAGGCGGACCAGTTGATAAGTGCCCGTAGAATCAGTTTTGATTTCGCGGCGGAGGCCATCGGCGGGGTTGACTGCTTCAACTTTCGCTTCCGGCACCACCAGCCCGGACGCATCGCGAACAGTGCCGTTCAATGAGGCACGATCCGCTTGAGCCCAGAGGCTGCCGCTGGCGAGGAGACAGACAAGAGAGATCTGTAAATAGGTCCGCATCTTTTAACATTTAGGCTAGCAATGGAGTGTTTATTTTCAATGACAAAAAAGCGCATTTTGTGTGACTGACGCAGAGACACATGTCAGGTAAGCTCGTGGTCATGGCTGGTTCCCGTCTACTGCTGCTGATCACCATCTCGGCGACCCTGGCCGCTTGGCAGGCGCCACGCATTTTTGAGGTCAAGCCCGCACTGGGCACCCAGAAAGTCACTAACGACCCCGATGATCCAGCCATATGGATCAACAAGGCAAATCCGGAGGCGAGTCTGGTTTTGGGCACCAACAAAGTGCAAGCACCTCAGGGGGCGCTGGTAGTTTTTGGGCTGGACGGGCAGGTCCGGCAAACCTTCGCCAACATCGACCGTCCCAACAATGTCGACGTCGAGTACGGCCTCCAAGCCGCCGGAGGCGCGGCTGCCATCGATATCGCGGTGGTCACGGAACGGTTGAAGAGCCAGCTCCGCATCTTCAGCATCACCGCCCAAGGCGTCCGTGAGGCAGGGACCGTGGATTGTTGCCGGGAACCGATGGGTGTCGGGCTCTACCGGCGTCCCCGCGATGGAGCGATCTTCGCCATCGTCGCCCCCAAGGGCCGGCCGGACAGTCCGCTGACGAACTACCTGCTCCAGTTCCGGCTGGAAAACAACGGTGGCAAGGTCACCGGGAAGCTGGTGCGCCGCTTCGGGCGTTTCAGCGGGACCAAGGAGATTGAAGCCGTGGCCGTGGACGATGAACTGGGCTTTGTCTACTATGCCGATGAAGGCGCAGGCATACGCAAGTATCACGCTGACCCCGACCACGCGAATGCCGCCCAGGAAGTGGCCTCGTTCGGCACCACCGGCTACCGGGGCGACCGCGAAGGTCTGGCGCTCTACACCAAGCCGGGCGGCGAAGGCTGGCTGATCTCCACCGATCAACTACCCCTAAACAGCGAGTATCGCGTCTACGCGCGCGGCGGCGACAACCGGCTGCTGTTTACCTTCAAGGGCGGGGCCGACACCACCGACGGTATCGAAGTGACGTCTACGGCACTGGGACAGCGTTTTCCCGCCGGTTTGTTTGTGGCCATGAACTCGGCCCCTAAGAACTTTCTTTTCTATGATATGCGTGAAGTTCTGAAGGTCGCGCCGCGCTAGCAGAAGGCTCGTTCTACGCCGGGAACCGCTGGAGGCTGGGCGGCCCGTGAGAACCTAGTAGTTTGTCGCCTCTCGCCGTCATCTTCCTGATTGTGTTCCTGGACCTGCTGGGTGCTGGCATTCTGGTGCCGGTCTTCCCCTTTCTGGTCCGCCAGTTCCAGAACGACGCCATGGCCGTCGGCCTGATGTCGGTGGCCTTTTCCGGGGCCCAGTTTTTCGCGACACCCATCCTCGGCGTGTTGAGCGACCGTTTTGGCCGCCGCCCCGTGCTGCTGATCAGCCTGGCCGGCACCGCGTTCGGGTACTTTCTGTTCGGCTGGGCCGGGACGCTGTGGCTGATGTACCTCTCGCGCATCATCGATGGCGTCACCGGCGGCAACATCTCGACCGCGCAAGCCTACATCGCCGACATCACCCCACCGGAGCAGCGGGCCAAGAATTTCGGCCTGATCGGAGCCGCCTTCGGCCTGGGCTTCATCATCGGCCCGGCGCTGGGCGGACTGCTTTCCAAGATCAGCTTGACCGCCCCCGCTTTTGGGGCCGGAGCCTTGTCGCTGGTGACGCTGGCGGCCACCTGGTTCTTCCTGCCGGAATCTCACCCCGTGGAGAAGCGCGGCGTGCGCATCACGGATTGGCGTCAACTGGACCCTCTCCGCCAGATCGGCCGCGCGCTGGTGCGCCCGGAGCTGACATTGCTGCTGCTGGCCTTCTTTTCGGCCAACTTCGCCATGGCGGCCCTGCAAACCAACTTCGCCGTCTACGCCTTTGACACGTTCCAGATCGGCCCCGCGCAGATCGCCGGCATCTTCGCCGCCATCGGCATTGTGGGCGTGCTGACGCAGGGTCTGCTGATGCGCCGCATCTCGGGCGTCGTCGATGGCCGCAAGCTGGCCGTCATCGGCACGGCCATCGCCGGTGCGGCCTTTGCGGGCCTGCCGTTCATCCCCAGTGGTCCTCTGCTGTTCATCCCCTGCGGCTTCATCTCCTTCGGCATGGGTCTCACCGGACCCAGCCTCACCAGCCTGCTTTCTCGCGTTGTCTCCTCGCAGGAGCAAGGCAGCATCTTGGGCGTCTCCCAGAGCTTGGGCAGCTTGACGCGCGTGCTAAGCCCCATCGCCGCCGGAGCGTTGTATGACCACGTCAGCCGCACGTCGCCCTACTACGCCGGTGCGTTGTGTTTGTGGCTGGCGCTCGCGCTGGTGATCAGTTCCTGGGCCAGCCAAGGACGCAAAGTCGAATCGGCGGGGGCCGATTAATCCCGCCCCAACCACCTGCGCACTAAGCGGATACCGTTCGGCCAGCATCAACAGTGAACCGAGATCCCCCTTGGCCCGCGCCACCTGAACGCCGCCGCCGCGCATCACTGCCCTACCGCCGCGCTCGCACTACTCCAGCATGGAGCGGAGCATCCAGGCCATCTTCTCGTGCTCTTCCATCAACCCCGTGAGATAGTCCTGGTTACCCGTGTCGCCGTGCTCCACGCCCACCGTATCGATGTCGCTGCGCACCTGCCGGATGATCGCTTCATGATCGTTGAGCAGCGCGGCGATCATCTGGGTCGCCGTCAGCGCCCCCGTTGATTCGCTCAGCCGAGTGACCGCCAGAAAATCCTTCATGCTGCCCAGCGCCGGTTCGCCCAGTGCGCGGACCCGCTCGGCAATCTCGTCAATCGCATCGTCGATGGTGTCGTACTGCGCCTCAAACAGTTTGTGCAGGTCATGGAAGTGTGGACCCTTGACGTTCCAGTGATAGTTCCGCGTCTTGGTGTAGAGCACGTAGGCATCCGCCAGCACGGCATTCAGAATCTGCGCCACCGCCTTGCGGGACGCGTCGGGGAGTCCGATGTTTACTTGCATACCTGGTTGGATGCGCGCCCGCGCAAAAGGATGCGGCGGAAACTACTCTGGCTTCTTGGCGGAGGGCGCGTCCATATCCGGTAGCGCCTCGTGGGTGCGCTCGCGGAATTTGCCCTTCAGGCCGCGTGCCAGCGAAACGGCGTCGCTGCCAAAGCGCTCCCGCAACTTGTCCACCGCCGTCAGCGCCGTCTCCCAACGCTGGTTGGCCGGGGCATCGAACAACCCCTGCTGCCCAGCCGCGACATCCAGGCCGGAGACGCCGACACCCAACAGCCGGATCGGTTCCTCCGCCCGCCACGCCTTGCGGAACATCTCCCGCGCCGCGTCAGCAATGGCGCGATCGAGCGCCGTCGGCTCCCGCAGCGTGTGGGCGCGCGTGAAGGTGGAAAAATCCGAGTAGCGGAGCTTCAAGTTCACCGTGCGGGCAAAGAACTGGTGCTTGCGCAACCGCTCCGCCACCATCTCCGCCAGCCGGTCCAGCGTCGCCAGCAGCTTCACTTCGTCGGCGGTGTCGTCGTTGAACGTATGCTCGTGACTGATCGACTTGGGGTCTTCATGGCCGCCCACCTGCGCATCAAACCAGCCACCCGCATCCGCCCCCCGCGCCTTGCCCGCCAGCGCCAAACCCCACTTGCCGAACTTGGCCCGCAGGAACGCTTCGTCGAGCGCCGCCAGGTGCCCCACCTGACGGATGCCCAGCTCATGCAGGTGCTTCTCGGTCACTTTGCCCACGCCGGGGATCTTGCGGACATCGAGCGGCGCCAGAAATTCCGCCTCCTGCCCCGGTGCAATCCACAGCACACCATTGGGCTTGGCTTGATCAGAAGCCACTTTCGACACTAGGCGCGTCTGCGATGCGCCAATCGAGCAGTTCAGCTGCGTCTCCTGCTTGATGGCTTCATGGATCCGGTGCGCCGCCGCCAGCGGCGAACCCAGCAGCCGCTCCGTGCCCGTCATGTCGAGATAGGCCTCATCAATCGAGGCCATCTCCACCACCGGCGTAAACCGGCCGAAGATCTGCTGGACGCGCTTGGAATAGTCGCGATAGCGGTCCGGGTGCCCTTCGACAAAAATCGCCTGCGGGCACAACTGCGCCGCCGTCCGCAAACTTGCGCGCCGCATAAGACGCCGCCGACACCACCCCCCGCTGGTCACGCGCGCCGCCCACCACCACGGGCTTGCCCTTCAGCGACGGGTCATAAAGCTCTTCCACGCTGACAAAGAAGGCATCCATGTCGACGTGGAAGATGCGGGGCTGCCTGGGTGCCGGCATATCGGCGGTCTCTCTCCTGCGCTCACTCGTTCACGAGTTGCCCTGCCTCGACGATAAGCCTCGTCGAGGCGGTGCCTCTCTAGATCATGAACCAGATTCCCACCAAGTCCCTCGCCATCGTCTGCCTGACGCTGGCCGCCGCGTCCGCCGCGCCGATCATCCAGACTTCCGGCATCAGCTTCACGGGCCTGGACACCGAATGGCAAGCCCGGGCCCGCAACTTCCGCAACCGCGCCGGCACCTGGAAGCCGATCATCTTTGGCGATGGCGGCTCCACCAACAACGCCTTCGCCGTCAGCTCGAACAGTGCCTGGAGCGTCACCGGCAACACCATTTCCGGCATCTTCTCGCTCGAATACGCTCAACTGGGCTCCGGCCCCGGTGGGTCAGTGCGGTTCAAGACCGGCAATCACGACATCACCAACAAGAACGTCGGCACTGACAGCGGCCCGGGCGACTCGGACGGCCCCCTGACGAACTTGTTCATTGACGTGGTGGACAACGCGCAAGTGGTCTTCTCCCTCACCAATCTCACGTTGAAGTACGGCAAGCAGACCGTGCTGCTGCCGAATCTGGTGACGGGCTCCGGCGCTACCGTGGACAGCAAACAGTTGATGGTGGGCAACCTGCTGCCCGAATTCGGCCAAGGCTTTATCCTGTCCGGGGACTACCAGATGGTGTCCAGCGTCGCCGTCAACAAGCTTTCAGACGAGTCCCCGCGCATCGACTTCAAGGCGCTCAGCGGCGGCATGGTCGATAACCCCGTCCCGGAACCCGCCACCTGGGCGCTGATCGGCGGCTCCTTGATCGGCCTAGGCGTCTACCGCAAGCGCCAGCACCGCCGCGAATAGGGCCGAATTCGAGCCAATACGGAAGTTCACTTCGCGGCTTTGCGTCTTGGCGGGAAACCAACCCTCTGCGGCCAGGCTAGCGCCGCGCCCGCACAATTCGGGGCCGCCCGGCCAAGTCGGGCAACACCTGAAATTCACGCCAGCCATCAAACAGCGGAGCCATTTCCGCGCGCGCATCGATCTCGCCGATCAGCCAGCCGCCCGGGGTCAGCACTCGCGCCGCTTGCGGCACCAGCCGCCGCCAGACATCCAACCCGTCGTCGCCCCCAAACAGCGCCAACCCCGGCTCCCAGTCGCGCACCTCGCGCTCTAGTTGGTCGCCCGCCGGAACGTATGGCGGATTGCTCACCACCAGCGCGGCGGAACCCACCGCTGTCAACAGATCGCCTTCGAGCAACCGGACGTCCGCCCCCAACTGTTGGGCATTGCCGCGGGCGATCTCCAGCGCCCGGCGGGCGATGTCCACCGCAAAGACGGTCCGCTTCAGCTCCAGCGCCAGCGTGATGGCAATGCAGCCGCTACCGGTGCCCACATCGACGATGGGTTCCTCAATCGAAGGCAGCGCCAGCACGGCCTCGATGAGATGCTCCGTCTCCGGACGCGGGATCAGCACGCCCGGTTCAACGTGGAAGGGCCTTCCGTAGAACTCCTGCTGCCGGGTGATGTACTGGGTGGGCTTGCCGCCCATCCGTTCGTGCAACCAGCGGCCATAGTGGATCCAGGCAAGTTCGGAAAGCCGGTCGGTGGAGTGGGCGATCAGGTAGGTGCGATCCTTCCCCAGGGCATGCGCCAGTAGCACTTCCGCCGTCAGCCGGGGCGCGTCCACGCCTTCCCGCTCCAGCAGGTCCGCCCCCTGGCGCACGGCTTGCCCCAGCGTGAGATCAAGTTGCATCGGCGGCCACGGACTCATCATCGCACCGCCGGAAGCAGCCAGACTACACTGGGAAGTTGGCCGCCTTTCGCGCCCTCCGCCACCGCAACTTCCGCCTCTTCTTCATGGGCCAGACCACGTCTCTGGTCGGCACCTGGATGCAGAATGTCGCGCTGACGTGGCTGGTCTACCGGCTGAGCCACTCGGAACTGCTGCTCGGTTTCACCGGCTTCCTCACCCATCTGCCCACGCTGATTCTCGGTCCCGTGGGCGGCGTCGTGGCAGACCGCGTGGACCGGCGCAAGATCGTCATACTGTGCCAGGCGCTCTTCTTGCTGCAGGCGGTGCTGCTGGCCGGGCTGACGCTGACGGGCCGCGTAACGGTGGCGCACGTGATGGGGTTGGCCTTCTTCCAGGGCCTGGTGGATGCGTTTGACCGGCCCGCCCGGCAATCCTTGCTGGTCCATCTGGCGGGCCGCGAGGACCTGCTGAATGCCGTTTCTTTGAACTCGCTGATGTACAACACCGCCCGCGTCATCGGCCCCTCCATCGGGGGCGTGATGGTGGCGGCTTTTGGCGAAGGCATCTGCTTCAGCGTCAACTCGCTCTCGTTTCTGGCGGTGCTGGGTAGCCTGTTTCTGGTGACGGCACCGCCTGCTGAGCCGTCATCGGACTCCAGCGCCCTGGCGCACCTGAAGGAAGGCTTCCGGTATGTCTCCCAGGAGGCGCACGCCCGCCGCATGTTGCTGCTGAACGGGGTGGTCAACCTGGCGGTGGCGCCCATCTGGGTGGTGCTGCCACACTTTGCCGATTCGGTATTCCACCGGGGGAGCTCCGGCGTGGGTTTCTTGACTGCTTCGATGGGCCTGGGCGCAGTGGTGGGCATGCTGGGGCTGGCGGCGCGGACCACCACCGTCGGGCTACGCAGCCTGGCCTTCTGGAGTGTCCTGCTGCTGGGTGGGGCCATGGCGGCTTTTGCCTTCTCCCCTCTGTTCGCGCTTTCAGCGGCGATGATGGCGCTGCTGGGCTTCAGCGTGATGCGGATGAATGGAGCCACCAACACGGAGTTGCAGTCCCGGGTGCCGGAAGCTCTCCGTGGCCGCGTGATGGGCTTTTTTGCGATGGCGAACGTCGGCGTGTTGCCGCTGGGCTCGCTGGGCGGGGGCGCGCTGGCGGAAACCGTGGGCGCCAGTTGGGTGGTGCTGGGCGGCGGCCTGATCTGCATCTTGGCAGCGGTTGTGTTCCGCTGGAGAGAGGCTTCATGATCACGCTCCTACTGCTGACGCTCGCCGCCGATCTGCCTTCGCAGCGCGAGGTGGACGACATCACGCGCCGGCTGGGCGAGGTGATGCAGTTGAAGCCCCGGCGGTCGATCCCGG
>JBIKMK010000667.1:0-2923 GCA_044359315.1 Bryobacteraceae bacterium
GGCGGCGCTTTCCGGGTGTGCTGGCCAAGGGGGAGGCGGAGTTCCGGCAGGGTTCGGGCAGGCGGGAACTGGCCGAACGAATTTTTGCGGACGCCGCACCGCTGGCGGCGCGCGTGATCGTAAACCGGGTATGGGGCTGGCATTTTGGCCGCCCGCTGGTGGCAACGGCAAGCGATTTCGGAGTGCAAGGGGAGAAACCGACGCACCCCGAGTTGCTCGATTTTCTTGCGGCGGAGTTCATCGCGCACGGATGGTCGCTGAAGTGGCTGCACAGGGAGATTGTGCACTCGGCAACTTACCGGCAGGCGAGCCACCCGCGAGCGGACGGGATGCGGGTGGATGCGGGAAATGCACTGCTGTGGCGGATGAATCCGCGGCGAATGGAAGTAGAGGCTTACCGGGACACGCTGCTGCGCGTATCGGGACGGCTGGATGGGAGGATGTACGGAAAGCCGGAGGAGGTGCACGCGCCGGAGAACGTGAGGAGGACGGTTTACGGGCGGGTGAGCCGGGGCCAGATGAGCGCGTTGTTAAAGACCTATGACTTCCCTGACCCCATGCAGACAGCTGGAGGCCGGGAGTTGACGATCAGCCCGATCCAGCAGTTGTATGTGATGAACAGCGAATTCCTGCACGCGGCGGCCGAGGCGTTAGCGACGATGGTGAGCGGGGCGGGATCGAAGGCGGAAGCCGTTCGCCTGTTGTTTCGCAAGGTGTTGAGCCGCGATGCGACGCCGGCGGAGATCGACCGGGCCTTAACATTGCTGAACGAGGGAACGATGGAGCAGTTAGCGCAGGTATTGCTGGCGACAAACGAGGAGATCTTCTGGCCATGAACCATTTGGTGGGACGGCGCGCGATGTTGCGGAAGTTGTTCGGGGGGATGGGAAGTACGGCTCTGGCTGGGATTCTGTCCCGGGAGCGGGCGCGTGCCGGCGGACGGTACGGTGGGCCGCCGACGCCCGGCAAGGCCAAGCGGGTGATTGCGTTGTGGTTGACGGGCGGACCATCGCAAGTGGACCTGTTCGACCCAAAGCCGGCGCTCGTGAAGTATCAGGGGCAGCGGCCCGGGACGGTAGATCTGCGGACCGAACGGCAGACCGGTGGATTGCTGCCGAGCCCATTTGAGTTCCAGAAGCGGGGCCGATGTGGGATGGAGATCAGCAATATAATCCCGCAACTGGCGACAGTGGCGGATGATTTGTGCGTGATTCGCTCGATGTATTCGTTCAACCCGACGCACACGCCAGCGCTCAGTTTGTGGCATACGGGGACGGTTTTATTAAACCGCCCGTCGATAGGGTCGTGGGTGTCTTACGGATTGGGAACGGAGAACGAGAACCTCCCGACGTTCGTGGCGTTGTCGCCTGGGGATAATGGCGGGGGATTGGGGGGATCGGCGACGCGAGCGGGGTTTCTGCCGGCGGAACATCAGGGGACGGGCTTTGACAGCGGGCAGACGGAGCCGGAAAAGATGATTCCGGATTTGCGCAACCGATGGTTGGACACGGCTAGCCAGCGGAGGCAGTTGGATGCGGTTCAGGCGATGAACCAGGAGTTTTCGCGGTCGTTCGGTGGGGATGATTTTCTGGAGGGCCGGATTCAATCCATGGAGTCGGCGTTTCGACTGCAGACGGCGGCGACGGACGCCTTCGACATTCGAAAGGAGCCGGCGGCCATCCGGGCTGAATATGGGGAACACAACGCGGGCAATAGTTGCCTGCTGGCGCGGCGGTTGGTGGAGCGAGGGGTTCGATATGTGCACGTCGCGCTGGGCAACTGGGACGACCATAAGGAACTGCCGACGAACTACGCCAAGAACTGTCCGCCGATGGATCAGGCGGCAGCGGCCCTGGTGCGAGATCTGAAGCGGCGCGGCCTTCTCGATGAGACGATTGTGACGTGGGGCGGTGAGTTTGGGCGGACGCCGGTTTCCGAAAGCGGTACAGGACGGGACCACAATCCCTATGGCTACACGGTGTGGACGGCGGGGGGAGGATTCAAGGGCGGGTTGACTTACGGGGCGACGGATGAATTTGGTTTCAAGGCCGTGGAGAATCGTGTTTCGGTGCATGACCTGCATGCGACGTTGTTGTACGCCCTGGGCATTGACCATACGAGTCTGACCTACCGGTATGCCGGACGGGATTTCCGGCTGACGGATGTGTTTGGGACGGTGGTGAAGGAGATCTTGACCTAGGGAGGATAGCAGTCGCTGCGGTTGGCGACTGCACACCGAACTCGATCGCGGGTCTGTAGTCGAATCATAATAGTGCCTTGCAATCAGCAGCTTCAGGTTTCCCTGCGGTCCGCAACAATTCCGTCTGAGCCCGCAAGGGCACACCGGTAACGTTTCTTGACGGACGATCCTCGGCGCGAACCCTGCGGGTTTCCGACCGGCTCATCTGCTCCTGCTCCGGTGACGGCGTCCGGCAGCGGTCTGGGCCAACCACTGGAGTTGCGGACCTGTGCTCCCAGCAGAAGGAACGGCCGCTCATTGACCAGGAGCCGGTGGACACCGTCTTGCTTGGTGATCCGCGGAATAGGTTCTGCGGCTGCGACCGCGACCGCGACCGCGACCGCAAGGGATGCCGCGGCGAACTAGCCCAAGAACATCGTGGTGCTCGGCATGATGTCCACAGCGTATATCGTGGGCCATTCGCTTGCGCCATACGCACTCGCGCTGGCTCCTATGGCCCGTTGTAGCTCGCTCGCTCTCGGGCGTGAGCCAGCTATGCTTCGTCTGTCCAACCCTTTCAAATGACCTAATCACGCGCATTCTTACCGACCGGCGATCGCAGCTGACCTGCCCCCCGAAAACTCGGCCAGTGATAATTAGAGTTCTCCAGTTTAGAAAGGAGAACGAGGATGAAGAAGAGTCGGTACAGCGAAGAGAAGATCATCGCGGCGGTGAAGCAGGTGG
>JBIKMK010000088.1:0-10480 GCA_044359315.1 Bryobacteraceae bacterium
GCGTCTGGCGGGGTGGGGGGCGCGCGCGGTGGTGATCAAGGGCGGCCACCGGACCGATGCGGAGGAGTATCTCTCCACTGACCTGTTGCTGGAGGACGGCATCTTCCACGAATTCGCCGCGCCGCGCATTTCCACCGTGCATACCCATGGCACGGGGTGTACGTTCGCGGCGGCGATTACGGCGCTGCTGGCGCAAGGGGTGGCGTTGCCGGAAGCGGTGGCTGAGGCCAAGCAGTGGATTACGGAAGCGATTCGCACGAACCCGGGTCTGGGCGGCGGGTCGGGTCCGGTAAACCACTTCGCAGCCAGACCCGGCCATTGACGCCCGCCTCGCGCCGGTGGGGCGTATCGTCCGGGGCCAGCGTCGCCGGCAGCAGGAAATCGATCTCCGCTCACGAAACGAGGGATCGCCGCTGGGCGGTTTCAAAAGGCAGCATCGCCGCCAACTACCGCTTGGCCGCTTCCACCCAGAGGTTCCGGCTCAACTCGAATTGACAGCCCAAACGCTGCGCACCGGTGGAGGCCCGCGGACGTTATCATCTCGATAAGCTTGTTTTCCTATGCATAAGTGCCATCCTTTCTCGAAAGTCGCGGTGAGAAGCGGCTTGTTTTTTGCCCTAGCGGCATTGCTGGTGGTTTCCTCCCCGCTAGCTACGGCCCAGAAGGCGGTTTTCTCAGGTGTTGACCGTATCGTTGCCGTGGGCGACGTGCATGGTGACCTGGCGGCGTTCACGGAAGTGCTGCAAGCCGCCAAGGTGGTGGACCCCAACGGCAAGTGGATTGGTGGCAAGACAAACCTGGTCCAGATTGGCGACCTGCCGGACCGTGGGCCGGATACCCGCAAGGTGATTGAGCTGCTCCAAAATCTGGAGAAGCAGGCCAAGAAAGCCGGCGGTGCGGTCCACGTTCTAATCGGCAATCATGATGCGATGAATGTGTATGGCGACCTGCGCTATACCACGGCAGCTGAGTTTGCGGCCTTCAAGAGCGATAAGTCGGCTGAGTTGCGTGACGCGCTCTATCAGCAGCTACTGGAGCAGAAGAAGCCGGCGGATGCGGCCGCCTTCAAGGCCAAGTTCGACAAGGAAACGCCGCTCGGTTGGGTTGAGCACCGGCAGGCTTGGGAGCCGAAGGGCCCGATCGGCAAATGGACCGCGAGTCATCCGGCAGTGCTGAAGATCAACGACACGCTGTTTGTCCATGCCGGCCTGAGTCCTCGCATGGCTGCGCTGACAATTGAGGAAATCAACAAGAGCGTCCGCACGGAGTTACTGGACCCGGCCAAGCTGCAGGGTGGGCTGACCATGGCCGAAGACGGCCCCCTCTGGTGGCGCGGCATCGCGCAAGGGCCGGAGGAGCCGATGAGCGCCCACGTCGACACGCTGCTGAAGAACTTTGGCGTGGCCCGGATTGTGATTGGCCACACGCCCACCAAAGCGGCCATCAAGCCCCGCTTTGGCGGACGCGTGATCGATATCGACGTCGGGCTGAGCCAAGCCTATAGCGGGCCCAAGGACTGCCTGATCATCGAAGGCGGCCAGGTCTCGACGCTGCTGGGCCTGAAGTAGGCCGAATTCTCCATGTTGTCAGCCCCATGCGTCAGCTTGGGGCTAGACCGGATCGGCCGCAGCAAATCACGCGGCCGGGGCGTTAGTCGGTTTGCGTGCCCCAGTAGACCTTGGGGGTCTGGGGGCGGGGGTGGTCGTAAAGCACGGCGTCGCCGCCTTTTTCGAAGAACTGTACGATCAGGTCGCGCCGGCCGATGACGCCCCGCACTTCTTCGCGGGTTAAGTAGCCTTTGGTCCGCTCAAACAACTGGTTTTCGTCCAGCGCCTTCATTTTCGCCAGTAGGCCGCGTTCACATTTGACCAGGTTTTTGGGGTTCTGGAGTTGCTTCATTAGGCGGAACGCGCGGGTGTGGTCGATCATGACGATGCGCCAGTCGTTGGTGATCAGCATATTGCCGAGATTGCGGTCGGTGTTGTAGATCAGCTGATCAAACACGCGCAGGATGAACATCTGGTTGTTCCAGTCAGGCAGATCCGGCGGGTTGACCTTGTCCTTGACGCGCTTGCCTTCGTCGAACTTGACGTTGTCGCACCACCAGGTGACCGCACCGGTGGAGCCGCCGACGGTGCGTTCCACCGAAATAGGCACCATGTAGTCAAGGTCCAGCATCTCGGCCAGCCGGTAGGCGACCACGTTGTACTTCCAGGTGTCGCGGAAGTTTAGCTCGGTGCCGCGGTTGCCTTGGAAGCTGGTCATCGCCTGATCAATGGTCTGCAGGTGCGCGTCATGGGTCAGGGTGCCGTCGGTGAGTGTCAGGCGGCGGGAATTGGTGACCCCATTGGCGACGTCTTTGGTCCGGGTAATCTTGCCGGAGCGAAGGAAATCCGCCATGGCGGCCTTGCTGAGGGGGGGCACGGCTTGGGCCGATACCAGAGCAGGCAGAATCAAGGCCAGGGCAACAGTTAGACGCATTAGTAAACTCTCCTCACGAATCAATGGTGAGGATTATGCCACAGCCGTTGCTCTCCCGGCAGGAAAAAAGACGCTAACGGAACGCTTTACGGCTTGGGCGCGCCCGGCGAAGATTCCTTGGCTTGCCGGACCTTGGCCGTATCCACTTTCTTCTGCACCTTGGCGATCTCCACGGGGTCCTGCTCGTTGGGGCCGGTGGCTTTCCATTCGGTCAAGGAGCGTTCCCATTGTCCGATGGCGTCCTTGGTGCGGCCTTGCTTTAGGTAGACGTCGCCCAGGTGGTCATGGACCGTCGGGTCATGCGGGGCTTTCTCGATCGCGCGCAGCAGGGCCGACTCGGCTTCCTTCAGGCGGTCCAGGCGGTAGAAGGCCCAGCCGAGGCTATCGAGATAGGCTCCGTTGTCAGGATCGCGGGCAAGCGCTTTCTGGATCATTTCCAGGGCCTCCGGCACGCGGACGTTGCGGTCCACCAGCATGTAGCCCAGATAGTTCAACGCCGAGGGGTTTTCCGGATTTGCGGCCAGCACTTTGCGGAACTCGGCTTCCGCCGCGTCGAACTTCTTCTGCTTTTCCAGCATCGCGCCGCGCATGAAGTAGAGGTTCTCTTTGTCCTCGGCCGAATCGGTCAGCTTTTCAGCCTCATCAATGGCCTTGCCCATCTCGGTGTAGTTCTTGCTCTTCTCGAAGATCTGGGCCAGGCTCAAGTAGACTTCCCGGTCTGCCTTGCCATCGAGCAAGGTCCGGACTTCCTTGGCTGCTTCATCGCCACGGCCCATTTCAGCCAGCAGATTGGCCCGGATCAACTTGATCATCCGGTCCTGCGGGAACTTCTGGCGGGCACCGTCGGCTTCGGACAAGGCGGTCTTAAAGTCGCGCGCGCCGCGGTAGGTTTCGATCACCTGTGCCCAGGCGCGGGAGGACGTTTCCGGCTCCAGCTCCATCATCTGCCGGAAGGTCTCCACCGCTTCCTTCGTTTGCTCATTCTGCCGGTAGAGCAGGCCCAAACGTTCCAGCAACACCAGGCGGTTGGTCTTGTCCGCCGCCGTGTAGTTGCGTTTCGCCGTGGCCGTCACCAGTTCCTTCAGTGTGGCAATGGCGTCGCCGCGCTTGCCTTCCGCTTCGAGCAGACTGACGTCGTTGTACTTGATCTCCAGATTGTTGGGTTCCAGCGCCCGGGCTTTGTCGCCCGTTTCGCGGGCCTGGTCAAACTTGCGCTGTTGGCGGTAGACCTGCGAGAGGCGCAGCCAGGACTGGGTGTCCTTGGGCTCTTCTTCCACTACTTCCAGATAAGCCTTTACGGCCTCATCCAGTTGATCGCTAAACAGGAGGTTCTGCGCATAGGCGCGCTTGATGTCCATGTTGCCGGGGGCCAGATCAGCGGCGCGGCGCAGCGTTTCCGCCGCCAGCTTATAGTCGCGCATCTGCTCGTAACTGGAGGCCAGCGTGGTGAGCGTGCGGAGGTTTGGATTCTTGCGCGTGGCCTTTTCCAGCAGCGCCGCGGCCGTCTTGTTGTCGCCCAGGTCCGCGTAGACCATCGCCAGACCAACGCTGGCATCTTCGTTCTCCGGGTCCAGTTCCAGCGCCTTCTTGTAGGCCTTTTCTGACTCGGGCGAGTTCTGCGAAACCTTGTGCAGGCGGCCCAGCATCAGCCAGGTGTCGACATCCTTGGGCGCTTTCTCGGCGATCTTCTCGTACTGCTCAATCGCCTTCTTCACCATCGTCTCGTTGATCCGGTTGTTCTCCCGGTCGCCGATCATCCGCGAATAGATACGGCCCAGCACCCGGCGTGAGTTGAGGTCGTCGGGATTTGCCTTCAGCGCATCCTCGGCTTCGGTGACGGCGGAGCGGATCTGGCCGGTCTGGATATAGAGATCCGACAACTCTTCCGCCAGGAAGGTCGCGCCCGGATCGGCCTTGATGGCGGACCGGTAGTGCTCGATTGCCGTGTTCAGGTAATCGCCCTTATTGCCGTAGGCTTGCGCCAATTCGGAATACAGGTGGGCCATCGCATAGTTGTAGTAGGCCGAAGCCTTGTCTACTTTTGGCGCAGGCTTGCTTTGCGCCATCGCGGAGGCGGCCGCTAGGGCCGTCGCGAGGCAAGGTTTCCAAAGACGCTGATAGTTCATGATGAGCCGGGCTCCCGCCGCCTTCAGTCTACACTCGAAGACGATATGGTTTCAGACGCCACCAGGCGCCCCTTGGTTGCAATAGCTGGACCGACCGCCAGTGGGAAGACTGCGTTAGCTCTCAAAATAGCGGCCGAGTTTGGCGGCGAGGTGGTCAATTGCGACTCCCAACAGGTCTACCGGGGCTTTGACATCGGCACCGCCAAGCTCCCGCTGGCGGAACGCGGCGGCATCCCACACCATCTTCTCGACATTCAGGAACCAACTGTCGCCTTTTCCGCCGGTGATTTCTCACGCTTGGCCCGGGCGGCCATTCAGGAGATCTCCGGGCGTGGGCGATTGCCCGTTCTGGCGGGTGGCACGGGCTTCTATTTGAAGACGCTGCTGGAGGGTATCTTTGATGGCCCGCGCCGTGATCCGGAACTGCGGGATCGTTTACGGAAACGGCCGCCGGGATCCTTGCATCGCATCCTGAAGCGCCTGGACCCCCAGGCCGCTTTGCGCATTCATGCCCACGACGAGCAAAAGCTGGTCCGCGCGCTGGAGGTGATCATCCAGGCCCGGCAGCCATTGACCCATCAATTGGCTGCTCCGCGCGACGGTCTCCAAGGCTATGCGCCGCTGATCCTATTTCTCGCGCCACCGCGGGACGTATTGTACGAACGGATCAATCGCCGCACGGAACAGTTGTATGACGACGGATGGTTGGATGAGGTGGCGGCCCTGCGGGCGGCGGGCGTGCCGGGCGATGCTCCGGCATTTACGGCGCACGGCTACCGGGAAACGCTGGCGGTACTGGAAGGACGGATGACCCTGGCCGCGGCGATCGCCCATATCCAGCAGATCACCCGCAACTATGCCAAGCGCCAGTTCACGTGGTTCCGCAATCAGCAGCCGGAGGCGATCCATCTGGCAGGCTTCGGGGACGAACCGCAGATCCAAGGGGCGGCTGTCGCCCTGGTGGGCGAACTGCTGGAAAAGCGGGGTGAGTGAGCGCAACTCACACGGAACAATCTCTAAGCTCGTGCGTATCTATGGTTGTGAACGGCAAGTGCAGTGAAAGAGATCACTCACTAAGCCGGATGACTGAGAAACATTCAGGAGCTAAGACAATGAAGATGAATTTGATGATCGCTTTCACGACGGTGGCGCTGGCTTCGATGAGCGCAGCGGAGTCCTACCGGGTGACGCTGTTCCAGCCTTCCGTGGTGAATGGCACCACGCTGAAGCCGGGCGACTACAAAGTGGAAGTGAAGGACAACCGGGCCACCATCAAGGGCGGCAAGGAGTCGGTGGAAACCGAAGTGAAGGTGGAGAACACCGAAAACAAGTTCGGCACCACGTCTGTCCGCTACGCCAACGAAGGCGGCAAGTTCCGCGTGGACGAGATCCGCGTGGGCGGCACCAAGACCAAGCTGGTGTTCGGCAGCACCGAAGGCCGCCCGGCCGGCCTCTAAAAAGTTCCACGGGATGTGCTCCTCAAATGGGCGGCGCCTCGCTGATGGGCCGCCGCCCGGTGATTCGGTAAAATAGGGCCGGTGACAAAGCTCCCGGCCCTTCTCGCTTCTCTGCTACTTAGTGCTCCCCTTGGCCTAGGCCAAACTTACTTAGTTCTTCCTTTTTTCAATCAAACTGGTTTTGAGACCCTGGACTGGGTGGGCGAAAGTGTGGCCGAGGCCTTGTCCGGCGCGCTGGCTCAGGACGGCTACCTGGTGGCCGACCGCACCGGGCGGGACACTGTGCTGCGCCAACTGGCGATCAAGCGCTACGCGCGTCTGACGCGAGCCTCGGTGATCAAGGCCGCGGTCTCGCTGGACGCGGCGTTGGTGGTCTCCGGCAGGCTCGAGAAGTCAGGCGACCTGCTGCGCGTGACGGCCTCCATGTTGGATGTGAAGCGGATGACTCCGGCGGTGGAGTTCTCCGACATGGGAACGCTGGACAATCTTTCGGCGCTGCAGAACCGGTTGTCCTGGCAGATGCTGAAGCATCTGGCACCGGCCGGTACGCCGGAGATGGATGCTTACCTGCTGCGGTCGCATCTGGTGACGACGGACGCATTGGAAAGCTATGCCCGGGGCCTGGTCTTGCCCCAGCCCGAAAGTCGCATCGCGCAGTTCGGCAAGGCGGCGCGGTTGGACCCCAACTTTACCCCTCCAACTTTTGAACTGGGGAAACTTTACTTCCAGCGCAAGCAATGGGTGGAGGCCTCCAGTTGGCTCGGTCGCGTTCCGGCCAACGCTCCCACGGCCTCCGATGCGCTGTTCCACCTGGGGCTCGCGCGTTTCCAACTGAACGAGTTTGAAGCGGCGGAAAAGGCCTTTGACCTGGTGGCCCAGACGGTGCCTTTGAACGAGGTGTTCAACAATCTGGCCGCCGCCCAGAGCCGCCGCGACCGGCCGGAGGCACTGGCCAACTTCCAGAAGGCTCTGGATGGCGACCCGGCGGATCCGGTCTACCACTTCAATGTGGGTTACGCCTTGCTGAAACAAGGCAAATATGCCGCGGCCGCAGAAAGGTTCCGGGCCGCGCTGGATCGTGCGCCGGGCGATACCGAGGCCATTCAGTTGCTGGGGCGTTGCCTGAAGCCGCCCACCACCCGGCAACCAGTGACCGCCGGGGCGGAGCGGCTGAAGACCGCCTATCAGGAGGCGGCCTATTTGCAATTGAAGGCTTTGCTGAAGGGCGCTAAACAACCCTAGTGCTGGAGCGTCCTAGTTTCCCGCCAAGACGCCAAGGCGCAAAGCGGAAAAGAAGTCTCTTTGCGGCTTGATGGAAATTGTCGGGGCTTTAGCGCAGGTAGTTGTAGGCCACCACCACCAGGCCGATCACACTGGCCAGGATCACCGAATGGCGCAGCGTGAAGCGGAATAGTTTGGATTCGTCTTCGGGTTTCATGCCCGTCGCGGCGGCGGCCACGGCGATCGACTGCAGGCTGATCATCTTGCCCATCACGCCGCCGGCGGAATTGGAGGCCGCCATCAGCACCGGGTCCAGGCCCAGCTTATTGGCCGTCACCACTTGCAAGTTGCCGAACAAAGCATTGGCCGACGTGTCGCTGCCGGTCAAGAAGACGCCCAGCCAACCCAGGATGGCCGAGAAGAACGGGAACAGCACGCCGGTCGCGGCCAGTGCCAGGCCCATGGTGCCGGTGGCACCGCAGTAGTTCAGCAGGAAGGCCAGGCCCAGAACGCTGGCGATGGTCAGCATGGAGAGGGCCAGCTGTTTGCAAGCAGTGGCGAACACGCCCGCCATCTGGCTGGGTGATACGCGCAGCACAATGGCCGATAGGAAGGCCGCGAACATGCAAGCCGTGCCGGAGGCGGAAAAGAAGTTAAAGGTGAACACCGCCGCGTACGGCGACGCCTTGCCGGTGACCGGGGGGACGCGCTCCACCAGATTGTGTAGACCGGGCCAGTTGATCATCATGGTGGCCTGGTTGAGGATATTCTTCACCTCCACCTCACCCCACAGCAACACAAACATCACCAGGAAGGCATAGGGCGACCAGGCCAGCAGCACCTCGCCGATCGGATGCTTCTTCAACGCCACGCGTGCGCCGCTCTCGCCTTCCAGGTGGAAGGTGTCCTTGGGCTTCCAGAGGATCGACAACAGCAGCATCGTGCCAATCGCTGACAGTGAGCTGACGATATCCACCAGTTGCGGGCCTAGATAGTTGGAGACGTAGAATTGTGCGCCCGCAAAGGCCAGGCCACAACCGAGCACGGCCGGCAGCACGCCGCGGACGGCCTTCCAGCCGCCCATCACCATGATGAGATACGTCGGCACGAAGAATGAGACCGGGGCGCAGATGCGGCCCACCCAGGTGCTCAAGTCCTGCAAGGGGAGCTGGGTGATGCCGGCCAGCGTGATCACGGGAATGCCGATGGAACCAAAGGCCACCGGCGCGGTGTTGGCCAGTAGGCAGATGCCGGCCGCATAGAAGGGCGAAAAGCCGAGGCCGGCCAGCATGGCGGCGGCCACCGCGACAGGCGTGCCGAACCCGGCCGCGCCTTCAATGAAAGCGCCGAAGGCAAAGGCGATCAGCAGGGCCTGCAAGCGGCGGTCGTCGGTCAGCGAGCCGATCGAGTCCTTCAAGATCTCAAAACGACCGGTCACCAGCGTGATGCGGTAAAGGATGATGGCCCAGAAAACAATCCAGCCAATCGGGAACATGCCGAAGGCCGCGCCGTAGGCCACTGACGACAGCGCCAAGCCCACCGGCATCTGGTAGAAGAACAGCGCCAGCACCAGCCCCGTGGCCAAGCCCGAGAGCGCGGCCATCCACGCTGGTTTGCGCGCGACGCCCAATAAATACAGCAGCACCAGGATCGGCGCGGAGGCGACGATGGCGGCCAGCGCCAGGCCGGAATCATTCGGAGTATATGCTTGTTGCCACATGGAGGATCAATCTGTGATATCACAGGTCAGCTTGGGGCTTCGCGCCTCCTGAAATCCATCCATGCATCTTGCTCCCATTGATTACGCCATTCTCGGCCTTTACTTCGTCTTTGTCATCTTCATTGGCTGGTACCTGAAACGGCGGGTCACCTCGAGCGAGGACTTCCTCACGGGCGGCCATTCCGTGCCCACCTGGGTGGCTTCACTGGCCTTTTTGGCTGCCAACCTGGGCGCACAGGAAGTGATCGGCATGTGCGCCTCCGGGGCCAAGTACGGAATCATGACCGCGCACTTTTACTGGGTGGGCGCGGTGCCGGCGATGCTGTTTGTGGGCGTCTTCATGATGCCGTTCTACTACGGCAGCCGGGCGCGTAGCGTGCCCGAGTACTTGAAGCTGCGCTTTGATGAGAAGACGCGGGCGCTTAACGCGCTGACGTTCGCCGCTATGACCGTCTTCAGTTCCGGCATCTCAATGTATGCGTTGGGGCTACTGTTGCAGGCGATGCTGGGGTGGAGTTTCACGCTCAGCGTTGTCGTGTCGGCCGCGATCGTGCTGGCCTACACCTGGACGGGAGGCCTCAAGAGCGCGATCTACAACGAGGTGTTGCAGTTCTTTCTGATCGTCGCCGGATTTGCGCCGCTCGCCTACATGGCGGTGACCCAGGCGGGCGGCTGGCAGGGCATGGCGGCGCGGGTGCCGGAGGTGATGACGCACTCCTGGAAGTACACGGGTTCAGCGGCGGACAATCCGATGGGCATTGAGATTTTTGGGCTGGTGGCGGGCTTGGGCTTTGTGTTGAGCTTCGGCTACTGGTGCACGGACTTTCTGGTGGTGCAGCGCGCCATGGCCGCGCGGTCGATGTCCGCCGCGCGCCGGACGCCAGTTCTGGCCGCCATCCCCAAGATGTTGATGCCGTTCATCGTGATCGTGCCCGGCATCGCGGCGCTGGCCTTGTCGCAGATGGGCGGCGACTATGCGCTGCCCGTGAAGGGGTCCAGTTACGACTACGACCAGGCGATGACGACGCTGATGGCCAAGTTCTATGGCCCGGGGCTGATGGGCCTGGGGGTGACGGCCCTGTTTGCCAGCTTTATGTCGGGCATGGCGGGCAACGTGACGGCCTTCAATACGGTGTTCACCTATGACCTTTACCAGAGCTACATCCGGCCCAACGCGCCCGATTCGCACTACCTGAAGGTGGGCCGCTTCACCACGATTTGGGGCATCGGACTGTCGATTGCCACGGCCTATCTGGCGCAGCAGTTCAACAACATCATGGACTTTCTGCAACTGGTGTTTGGCTTCGTCAACGCTCCCTTGTTTGCCACCTTCCTGCTGGGCATGTTCTGGAAACGGGCCACGGGCCATGGAGCGTTCACGGGCTTGCTGGCGGGGACAACGGCCGCCGCGTTGACACATGGTTTGACGCTGGCCGAAGGCAAGGGCGCCTGGCTGGGGCAACTGCAAAGCTTCC
>JBIKMK010000669.1:0-2917 GCA_044359315.1 Bryobacteraceae bacterium
CTCCGGACAGATGTCGTGCGAGGCGGAGATGTAAAAGCCATCGCTCAAGGCCTGTTGGACGATCCGTTCATGCGTGCCATCCCGGTAAGCGTGCAGAAAGCTGAGGGCGATGCTCTCGACCCCGGCGGCCTTCAATTGACGCGCCAGCTTCCCGATGGCGGCGGGGTTGGGTGCTTGTTCGATGGTGCCGTCGGCGAACTGGCGCTCCGCGACGCCAAAGCAAAGGTCGGGTGGGACCAGGCAGGCTCGGGGCCGGGGGCTGAGGCGGTAAAGCTCACGGCGATTCTGGCGGCCAATCGTCAACAGATCTTCAAAGCCGGCGGTGGTCAGAAATGCCGTGCGCGCACCCTTGCGTTCCAGCAGTGCGTTGGTGGCGACCGTGGAGCCATGGACGACGTCCACGGCCGCGGGTGTCGCGCCGGCCAAGGCTTGCTCGATGCCAGCCAGGATGACGGCGGCGGGGTCACGCGGGTTGGACCGGAGCTTGAAGGTGCTCAGGTGGCCCCGGTCATCCAGCACGACGAAATCGGTGAACGTGCCGCCGGAATCAATGCCGATGCGCATGCCGCTAAGCTCCCACCGGGGGGCCGGTGACGACGTAGTCCATGCGGGGCATGGGGACGTTTTCGCGCTTCAGGCGGCGGGCAATGCGAAAGCGGAGATCGGAGCGGACCAAGCCCTGAATGGTCCGTTCCGGGATCTGGACCCAAAGCTTCATCTGCACGTGGGTGGGCGTGACGCCAGGGTCCATCAAGACCATGGGCGGCGGGTCAGCCAGGACGTGCTCCGCCTGCGCGGCTTCTTCCAGGAGCATGTCACGGACGGCATCAAGATCGGCTTCATGGCCAACCACCACATCGACGTCAGTGGCCAATCGTGCTTCCGGCAGGCTGAAGTTCAGCAAAATGCTGGCGGTGATCTTGGAATTGGGGATCACGATGACGTTGTTCTGCATGTTGGTGACGCGCGTAGTCCGCCAGCCGATATCGGTGACGATACCTTCTTCGCTGGACGACAGGCGGATGAAGTCGCCCACGCTCACCGGGGATTCCACAATGATGTGGATGCCCGCAAAGAAGTTGGCCAGCGTATCCTGCAGCGCCAGCGCCACGGCCAAGCCGCCGACGCCCAGGGCGGTCAGCAACGGCGTGACGGTCAAGCCCAGGCTGCGGAGCAGGATCACCAGGCCCGTACCCAGCACCAGCACGTAGATCAGGGTTCGGGAGAGGCCGGCGGCGGCCAGCGGCCGGTTATTGCGGCGGCCATAGAGGCTCACCATCCGCTCCAGCATGCTGGCGATGCCCAGGGAAAGGCTCAGCGTTAAGCAGACCGCGATGGTGTTGGTGGAGATGCGGGCGGCGCGGGCGGGTAGGTCGGAATACTCCATCGTCACCCACAGCGCGCCCATCAGCGCCCACATCCAGGAGGGTGCTTTGGTGGATTCCAGCAGCGACCACAGGTAGGAATCCGCCCCGGTAGCCCGGCGGTACAGCCAGCGCCGAGCCAACTGGCGAATGACCAAAAACACCGCTAGCGAGACCAGGAAGGCAATCCAGGGCCGGAGAAACAGGAAAACCGCTTCTTGGGACGCCAACACGCTTGATATTGTCGCATTCATAGAAGGGGCGGAGATTGAGGTGCCGGCCGGCAGTCGAGGCTACGGGCGAGGTGCCGGGGATTCGTCTTCCACTTCCAGCGCATTGATGACAAGGGGCTGCAGCGCAGCCTGATGCTGAACATCGAATGAAGCGACCTGTGCGCCTGAATGCACCCGCCTCCGCTACGATGAACACTGTGAATCTCAGCCGGCGTCAGTTGTTGAGCTTGGGGTTGGGTGCGCCGGTCTTGTTGGGCGGTGGCTCGGCGGCCTCCGCGCAGACCTTGGCGAAGCCCTTATTTGAAGAGGTGCCGCCCGCCAAGTCCGGCATCACCTGGGTGCACGACAACGCCATGTCGCCCGAACGGTTTCTCCCCGAGACGCTGCCGCCCGGTTGCGCGTTTATCGACTTCGACAACGATGGCTGGATGGACTTGTTCCTCGTCAACTCCGGGCCCTCGGACTTCTTTACGCCCAAGAAGCCGCTGCGCAACGCGCTCTACAAGAACAATCGCGACGGCACCTTTACCGATGTGGCGGAGAAGGCTGGCGTCGCCGTGCCCAACGGTTTCGGCATGGGCGCGGCCGTGGGCGACTACGACAACGATGGCTTGCCGGACCTGCTGGTGACGGCCTACGGCAGGCCAACGCTCTATCACAACAATGGTGACGGCACCTTCACCGACGTCACCGTGAAAGCGGGCCTGGCGACGCCGGGCTGGACCACATCCGCCACCTGGCTCGACTATGACCAGGACGGCAAGCTCGACCTGTTTCTGTGCAGCTTTGTCAGCTACTCGGCAGCGGAACGTTTCTCCTGCGGCGATAACAGACTGGGGCGGCGCTACTACTGCATTCCGCGCGTCTTTAAGCCCACCGCCAGCTTGCTCTATCACAACAACGGTGATGGCACCTTCAAGCTGGTGTCCAAGGGCACCGACATTGAAAAGTCGCTGGGCAAGGCCTTGGGCGTGGTGGCCACCGACATCAATAACGATGGCCGCACGGACCTGTTTGTGGCCAACGACACGGTGCAGAATTTTCTCTTTCTCAACCGCGGCGGCGGCAAGTGGGAAGAGGTGGCACTCGCCGCCGAGGTCGGCTTCAGCCAGAACGGACAGGCCCGCTCCGGCATGGGCGTCGATGCGGCGGACATCAACACGGACGGCTGGGAAGACCTGTTTGTGGCGAACGTCGACCAGGAGATGTTCTCGCTCTATGAGAACCAGAAGACCGAATCATTCGCCGATTCCGCGCACAAACACAACGTCGCTCAATCAACGCGCTTGCTCTCGGGTTGGGGGCTAAAGTTTTTCGACT
>JBIKMK010000668.1:0-2917 GCA_044359315.1 Bryobacteraceae bacterium
CGCGTTGCCTGCTCGTCCTCAATCAGCAGCTGGGTTTCTTCCAGCAACTCAGTGTTGCCCTGGGTCTCTTGCGCCAGATAGGAAGCCCGATCCTGTGCGCTCATCGTCAACGCGGTTGAAGCGAGTTGTCGAGCCTTGCGGATCTCTTCAGGTGACACGGCGAAACCCCCAGTCTAGCAAGGGAGCCATCGGCCAGGACGGCGGCTAACCCTGCGCGCTGCGGGTCTCCGAAACCAGGTTGGAGGCACGCCGGAGCGAATCAAATGTGCCCGCATCGGTCCACCAGCCGGACAGATGAGCGAAACTCAACGTCCCTTCCTTGATGAACATGTTGTTGACGTCGGTGATCTCCAGTTCGCCGCGCTCGGACGGCGTCAGCCCATGGATCTTGTCAAAAACGGTTTCATCGTACATATAGATCCCGGTGACCGCGTAATTCGACTTGGGCTGGGCCGGCTTCTCTTCAATCCCGATCACGCGGTCGCCCACCAACTCCGCCACGCCAAACCGTTCGGCATCGGCCACCTGCTTAAGCAGGATCTTTGCGCCACGGGATTGCTGCCGGAAGTCATCCACGGCATCTTTGATGGACCCCTCAATCAGGTTGTCGCCCAGGATGACGCAGATGCGTTCCCGCTCACTGAAGTGCTCTGCCAAGCCCAGGGCCTCGGCGATGCCGCCTTCGCCGGATTGGTAGGTATAGTTCAGGTGCTTCAAGCCGAACTCGTGGCCATTGCCGAGCAGTTCCAGGAAGTCCCCGGCATGCTTGCCGCCGGTCACAATCAGGATGTCATCAATGCCCGCGTCCACCAGGGTTTGGATGGGGTAATAGATCATCGGCCGGTCGTAAACCGGCAAAAGGTGCTTATTTGTGATCTTGGTCAGCGGCAGAAGCCGAGTCCCCAAGCCACCGGCCAGAACGATACCTTTCATGCGTTCTCTATCCTACCTCGTTGGCCCGGCTGGCGCTCTTGCCGGGCGAACCTACACGTCCGCTTGACGCGGCCGGGGGTAGGGGAGTACTATTCGCTGTAATCGGAATTGCGGCCTTGTGGCCGACTCCGGGAGCTCCCCGCACCGAGCCCGCAGCCCCACTGCGCATCGTTCACCGTAACGATGTTCAGCGCTCGTTAGATTCCGAATGCCCAAGGAGATTCTCATGGCCCAGCCTGATTTGACTGCTACGCTTTCCAAGGAAGAAGCTCGCTCCTTCCTCGACCGAGGTTTCACCCGCCGCCAGTTGGGCCGCATTTCCAGCGTGTTGACCGCAGGTGCCGCCCTGCCGTTCTACAACGAATTCGCCATGGCCCAGGACGAGCAGCGCCGCACGCGTGCCGTCATGCCCCCGGACGCCGTCCGCATCAGCTCCAATGAGAATCCGCTGGGCCCCTGCGCGGAAGGCCTGGAAGCCATCTACAAAGTGGCCAAGTACGGCGGGCGCTACCAGCCGTTCAATGAGCAGGGTGAGTTCATCAAGACGGTCGCGGCCGTCGAAGGCGTGAAGGAAGAGTACGTGGCGCCCTACGCCGGTTCCTCCGATCCGCTGCATCGCGCGACGGCGGCCTTTGTCTCGCCCACGCGGAGCTTTGTGATGAGCGACCCCGGCTACATGGCCGGTGCCGGCACGGCGCAGTTTATTGGCGCCAAAGTGATCAAGGTGCCGCTGAAGAAAGATTTCTCGCACGACGTGGAAGCGATGCTGAAGGCGGACCCGAATGCGGGCGTCATCTACATCTGCAACCCCAACAACCCCTCCGGTACGCTCACCTCGCGCAAAGAGATCGAATACGTCCTGGCCAACAAGCCCAAGGGCTCAATTCTGCTGCTCGATGAGGCGTACATTCACTTCTCGACGGCTGAGCCGGGCAGCGATCTAGTGGCCGCCGACAAGGATGTGGTCATCCTGCGCACGTTCTCGAAAGCATACGGCATGGCCGGTATCCGCGCCGGCTTCGCGCTGGGCCGCCCGGACCTGCTAGCCAAGATGCGCCCCCACGGCGCGGGCATGCTGCCCATCACGGGCCTGGCTTGCGCCACCGCGTCGATGAAGGTGAAGAACCTGATGTCGGAGCGCCGCCGGATCAACAAGGAGATCCGCGAGGATGTCTTTGCTTTCCTCGACAAGAAGGGCTACAAGTACGTGCCCAGCGAATCGAACAAGTTCATGCTGGAGACCGGTAAGGCCGGCGCGGAGACCGTGAAGGCTTTCGCCGGTGAGAAGGTCTTCATCGGCCGCGTGTGGCCCGTGTGGCCCACCATGGTGCGTGTCACCGTGGGCACGCAGGATGAGATGAACAAGTTCAAGGCCGCGCTCGTCAAAGTTCTGCCGGTCTAGGCTCTCACCGGCCTCCTGTAGCATCCCGTTGATTACTTCTCGGCGTCCCGGAGACCCTGTGTCACTCCGGGACGCGGGATCCCCAGTACGGATCAAACATACAGCCCTGTCCGCCTTTCGTCCCGTCACTTGCTTGATGGCTTGAAAGGAGTTCCCGATGCGGTTTGCCTGTTTGGCATTCTTAGGCGCGGCGTTAGCCTGCGCGCAATCTTTCCAAGGTTCATTGCGGGGCCGCGTGGTGGACCCCGGCGGTGCCGCTGTGCCTTCCGCGAAGATCTCGCTGGTCGATGAAGGCACGGCGATTTCGCGCGCCACGCTCACCACAGCGGATGGTGAATACACGTTTGCCGCGGTGAACCCTTCCACCTACACGGTGGTGGCGGAAGCCCCTGGCTTCAAGCGGTTGGAACGGCGGAGCGTGGTGCTGGCCACGCAGGCGGCGTTAACGATTGACTTGGCGCTGGAACTGGGGCAAGTGACCGAGCAGGTGAACGTCACAGAAGAGTCGCCGTTGATGGAGACCGCGAACGCCTCCACCGGCCAGGTGATCGATTCACAAAAGTTACTGGATTTGCCGAACCT
>JBIKMK010000670.1:0-2915 GCA_044359315.1 Bryobacteraceae bacterium
TGATGTGTCTGGGTTTGGTGATGTTCCGTGTCGCGCCCGCCGTCGATGAGCGCGCCAGTGCCCGGGCGTTATCGCAGATCGTGGGCGGCCACGCGGGGGAAGTGTGTGTCGATAGCCTTCATCGCGCCTGGCGCTACCAATTGGATTACTACCTTCACCGCACCCTCCCGGACTGCGCAAAGCAGCCCCGCCGGTTGCGGCTCTCTCAAAGGGGCAGTGAGCCGCCAGCCCTCAGTGTCGGCCCGGCTCTGGAGTAGATTGGTGGATATGGCGACCACGGCCGCAATTTCCCTGGACGAGTACCTCCGCACCAGCTACGAGTGGGAGCCGGAGTGGGCAGACGGAAAGTTGGTGGAGAGGGA
This sequence comes from Bryobacteraceae bacterium, assembly GCA_044359315.1. Taxonomy (GTDB): domain Bacteria; phylum Acidobacteriota; class Terriglobia; order Bryobacterales; family Bryobacteraceae; genus JAPKYZ01. The sequence continues at coordinate 363 of JBIKMK010000670.1, forward strand.
GATGTCCGACGTAAGCCACAGTGATGCTCAGACGTCATGACTCTTCCTGCTGAATGGCAAAGGTGTTTGGGTGGGTGCTTGCGTCCGTCTGATTATGGAAGGCTGTGTAAGAATTCCCGACCTCATGGCTTATCCCAATCGCCCCGCTGGCGATTACCCGAGCCAGCCTCCGTTGGTGGTAGCCGAAGTGTTATCCCCAGGCGACCGCATCGCCGACCTGAAGACCAAGTGCCGCGAGTACGCCGCCTTCGGCATCCCGCACATCTGGGTGGTGGACCCCGCCGACCGCAGCTTGGCCGTCTGCGGGCCGATGGGCCTGATGCCGGTCAGTCAGTTGGATCTGCCTGAGTACCAGGCCTCGTTCAATGCGGACGACGTTTTCGGCCCCGCCGACTGACAACAGACCTTAAGCGGTGAACTCAGCTGGCAAGTCGAACAGCGTATTGCGGCCCAGCAACCAGTCCGGATCCAGTCGGCGCTTGACGTCGTGCATGGAGGCGATCTGTTCGGGCGTGAACTGATACTTCAGATACTGCTTCTTCTTCTTGCCCAAGCCGTGCTCCGCGGCGACCGTGCCACCCATTTCGACGGCCTTCTGCGCAAACTCATCGAACAGGCGCCAGCCGATCTCGGCTTCTTCCTTGTTGGCGGGCAGCATGTTGATGTGATGGTGCGCATCGCCGACATGGCCAAAGATGCAATACCGGCCGGGGTATTCGGCGGAGATGCGTTCACGGTAATAGCGTAGGATGTCGCGGCCACGATCGACGGGCACGGCAAAATCAGAGCCCAGCTTGGTCAAGCCATTCGATTCCACCGTCTTCAGCACCGTTTCCGGCAGCGCGTGGCGGAACTGGCGGAAGCGCTCCCGGTCCGCATCCGTGGAGCCGAACCACGAGATATCCGCCAGTGCCTTGAACTCATCCAGCCGGTCGCTCCAGGCGTCGATGTCGGCATCGGTGACGTCACCCTGCTCCACGATCAGCGCGGCGCGGGCGGCAGCGGGCAGCTCGGTGTACTTGGTCCGGATCAGGTCCAGCGCATCGCCATCGACATACTCAAGCATCCGCAGCCCTTCGATCGGCCGCCAGGCATCCAGCGCATCAAGGGCATCGTCGTCACCCGCAAAAAACACGATCCCGGCCAGGATGCTCTTGGGGGCGGGCAGCAGCTTCAGCGTCGCCTCCACCACAATGCCCAGCGTGCCTTCAGAGCCGCAGATCAGGTCGATCCAGTCCATGCCCGGCTTCAGCCGGTAGCCGGCCGAATGCTTGCGGGCGCGCGGCAGCGGAATCTCGGGCACGTCAAAATCGATGGCGTCGCCACGCTTCACGTCGAGCACCCGCCCGGTGGTTAAGACCACGCGCAGCCGCTCCACCCAGCGCCGCGTTGCCCCGAACTTGAAGCTTCGCGAACCGGAGGCGTTGCAGTTGATGGTGCCGCCGATGGCCGCCAGCGTCTCCGTCGGGTCCGGCGGATAGAACTGCCCGGCATTGCGTGCGGCGGAATGCAGATCCATCAGGTGGACGCCCGCGCCACAGACCGCGTAACCGTCATGGATCTCAATCTTCTTGAACTTCTCCATCGAGATCAGCCAGCCACCATCGGGGCAGCGGCCACCGGTCAACCCGGACCCCGCGCCCGCAATGGTCAGCGGTGTCTTTGTGGAAGCGGCGCGCGCGACGATCTCCAGCAGCTCAGCTTCGTCTTTTGGTACCAGCACCTCGTCGGCATGGCCGCGGTAGCCGGAAGCGTCTTCAAGATATGCCCAGGACATGTTCTACTACTACGGTACTCCTCAATGAGCATCGTGCGCGCGCCATCTTCCAAAATCGCCCTGATTGCCGGTTCCACGGGGCTGATCGGAGGCCACTGCTTGCAGCTGCTCTTGGAGCATCCGGCCTACGCCCAGGTGATCGCGCTGGTGCGCAAACCGCAGCCTGTTCATCATCCGCGCTACCGCGAGATCGTCACCAGCTTTGCCGATCTGGGCAGCATCCCGCCCGTAGCCGCTGACGATGCGTTCTGTGCGCTGGGCACGACGATCAAGAAGGCCGGCTCCAAGGAAGCCTTCCGGCATGTCGATCACGACGCCGTCGCCAACTTCGCCTACTGGGCCCGGGCGGGGGAGACGAAGTGCTTCTGCGTCGTCTCCTCCATTGGGGCGGACAGTAACAGCGGCACGTTCTACTTGGCGGTGAAGGGTGAGATGGAAGAAGGCATCGCCGAACAGCGCTTCCCCCGCGCCCACATCTTCCGCCCCAGTGTGCTGTTAGGTGATCGCCAGGAAAGCCGCCCCGGAGAGGCGTTGATGGCGGGGATTCTGCGTCTGACAGCGCCGCTACTCATCGGGCCGTTGCGGGAGTATCGCGCAATTGAGGCGGCTAAAGTCGCCCAAGCGATGGTGGCCGCGGCACAGCAGGACCAGGTCGGGCGGTTTGTCCACACCTATGAGGGCATCCGCCAGCTGGCTCGCGAATAGTGCGCGGCTCGCGGCAGTGGCCGTCAATCCGCATTGGCTAGCCAACCAACCGAAGAGCTTGTGGCGAACCG
>JBIKMK010000715.1:0-2777 GCA_044359315.1 Bryobacteraceae bacterium
GCCGATCTTCATGATGTTAGCGCAACGCTTGGGCCAGATCGGCCTTGATGTCGTCGACGCACTCAATGCCGACGCTGAGCCGGACGAGGTTTTCGCGAATGCCCATCCGCTCCCGCTGCTTGGGCGAGAGGTCGCGATGGGAGGCCATGACGGGGTAGAGCATCATGGTGTGGACGTCGCCCAGCGAGGTGGCGGGGACGATCAGCTTCAGGCGGTTCATGAAGTCGTACACCTGCTCGCGGCCAGCGTCACGCAGTTCGAAGGCGAGCATGGCGCCATACAGGCCGTTGGGCATCAGGCGCTTGATCACTTCGGCCTCGGGGTGAGCGGGATCGTCGGTGAAGAAGACGCGCTCCACTCCGGGCTGCTGCCGCAGCCAGGCGGCTACCTGAATCGCGTTCTGACACTGCCGCTCCATGCGCAGGGGGAACGTCTTGATGCCACGCATCGACAGGTAGGCCTCAAACGGACCCATGGTGGGGCCGTAGGCGCGGGAGAGGGCACGAATGGACTGGTAATGCTCGGCGTCGGAGGTCACAAAGCCGCCCAGGACGTCGCCGTGGCCGGAGAGATATTTAGTGGCCGAATGGACGACGATATTCGCGCCCCATTCCAGCGGCCGGACCAGCAGCGGCGTCGTGAACGTGTTGTCCACCACCAGTGCGGCCCCGGCAGCCTTGGCCATCTCAGCGATCTTGTCCAATTCGCCGACCCGGAGCACCGGATTGGACACGGTCTCCATCAGGATGGCGCCGGGCTTGGTGGCTTCTACTTTCTTGCGGACCGCTTCCAGGTCGCAGATATCCACGAAGTTGATCTCGACGCCAAACGGCTCCAGGACCGAGTGCAACAACCGGACCGTGGCACCGTAAATCGCCGTGGCGCAGAGAACGGACTTCGGCCGTTCCAGCAGCGCGGCGGTTAAGGCTATGTGGATAGCAGCCATGCCGGAGGAAGTCGCCAGCGTGCCGGCGCCTCCTTCCAGGCTGGTGACCAGTTCTTCCAGGGCCGCGTTCGTCGGGTTGTCGTAACGGGCGTAGACATAGCCGGACCGTTCGTTTGCGAAAACGGCCTCAGCTTCACGAATGTCTTCGTAGAAGTAACTGGCAGCGGTATGGATGGGAGTGGTGACCGGGACGTGATCCCCGGGTTTTTTGCGGTCGCCGGTGTGTACGGCGCGGCTGTAGATATTCACGAATTTACTTTCTTTTCCAACGGACACCATCTTTGGTGTCTTCGAGAATGACGCCCAGCTCGGCGAGTTGGTTTCGAATCTCGTCGGAGCGTTTGAAGTCGCGGGCCTTCTTGGCGGCGGTGCGGTCAGCCACCAGTTGCTCCACTTCAGCGTCGGAGATGCCGCCCGATTCCTGCTTGGCTTTCAGGACATCAAAAGTGGCGTCGAACTTAGCCAGCAACTGGCGGGCACTGGCGATGTTGCCCGCGAGGAATTCGCCGGCATCCATGGCACTATTGGTGTCGCGGACAAACTCAAACACCGCGGCCAGTGCTTCCGCGGTATTCAGATCATCATCCAGCGCTTCGTCGAAGGTCTTCGCCGCTTGGGCGCTGCGCTCTTCAAGCGCCGCATTCAGGCCGGGGCCGAACTGGGCGGTCTCAAGACGCAGTTGGTAGTTGCGCAGGCGCTCAATGGAGGTCTGCGCCGCCTTCAGGCCATCGAAAGTGAAGTTCAGCTTCTTGCGATAGGGCACCGAGGCCAACAGATACCGCAGCGCTTCGGGCGTGTAGCCCATGCCCTTCAGGTCACGCAGCGTATAGATATTGCCCAGCGACTTGGACATCTTGGTCCAATCCACCGACAAGTGCTCCGAGTGCAGCCAGAAGCGGGAGAACGGCTTGCCGCTCAGCGCTTCCGATTGGGCGATCTCGTTCTCATGATGCGGAAACTGGAGATCGATGCCGCCGGTGTGGATGTCCAGCGTCTCGCCCAGATGCTTCATCGCCATGCAGGAGCATTCGATGTGCCAGCCCGGGCGCCCATCGCCGATCGGCGTTTCCCAGAAGACTTCGCCTTCCTTCTTGGCCTTCCACAACACAAAGTCGCTGGTATTTTCCTTGTCGTACTCGTCGGAATCAACCCGCGCGCCGCTCTTCAGGCCGTCCATGTCTTTGTGCGAAAGCTTGCCGTAGCCGGGGAACTTGTTGATGGAAAAGTAGGTGCTGCCCTGGCTTTCGTAAGCCACACCCTTGGCGGTCAGCTGCTCGATAAAGCTGACCATGTCGGTGATGTGCTCGGTGGCGCGGACCAGCTTTTCCGGCTGCTGCAAGCGCAGTTCGGCGATGTCTTCCAGGAACGCCGCTTCGTAGTGCCGGGTGAATTCGCTCAACGACTTGCCGGCTTTGGAAGCGTCGCGAATGATCTTGTCGTCCACGTCGGTGATGTTCATCACGTGGTTCAGCGTGAACCCGCGGGCGGCCAGCACGCGCCGGAGGATATCGACAAAGGTGAAGGTCCGGAGATTGCCGATGTGGGCAAAATTGTAGACCGTGGGGCCGCAAGAATACATCCGGACGGACTGGCCGTCCATCGACGTAAACTCTTCGACCTGTTGGGTCATGCTGTTGTAAAAACGTAGAGACATCGGGCGAGGGGAATCTCCATCGTAGCAGGGCCGCCCAATTTCCCGCCCAACGGGCCATGCGATAAGCTGCTCAATTGACCCGCCGCGAAACTTTTGCACTTCCTCTGGCGGCTGGAGCTCGGGCGACCGCAGCTCCGGCGGCGCCCACTGCCTTATGTCTCAATGAGGACAACAGCC
>JBIKMK010000168.1:0-7647 GCA_044359315.1 Bryobacteraceae bacterium
CAGAAGCTGACCACTGAGCAGATCGCTTCGTTTGTTGACCAGTACGCCGGAACTCAGGTGCGGGAGCTGATGCTATCGGCCAACTCCCAGCGCACCAGCTTCGCCAGCGACGCCTGGGACCCGATCTGGAAGGGCTATCAGCCCGATGGGCCGGACGACCAGCCGTTGTTCCGTTCGACACCGGCCGCGGCGCGGGCGAGTTCGCGCCGGTGGGTCCACACGGCTTGGGACCTGGCGCAGCGCAAGATTGACCCCTATGCGCTATGGATCGCGCGGGCGCGGGCGAAGGGGTTGTCGCCCTGGATCTCGATGCGGATGAACGATCTGCACAATGTGGATGACCCGGAAAGCTTCATGCACTCGACCTTCTGGCGGCAGCATCCGGAGTTCCGGCGCGTGCCCTGGCGCGAGGTGGACTGGCGGGATCGGGCGTTTGATTTTGCGCACCCCGAGGTTCGCGCCTACCATTTCCGGCTGATCGAGGAATACTGCCAGCGTTACGACTTTGATGGCCTGGAGCTGGACTGGATGCGGTTCGGCTTCCACTTCCGGCCGGGCCTTGAGGCGGAAGGCGCGCCGCTGCTGACCGAGTTCATGCGGCAGACACGGCGATTGCTCGATACCTGGGAGAAGAAGCGCGGGCACCGGATCCAGCTGGGTGCCCGGGTGCCGTCGCGGCCACAAGCGGCGATGGGTCTGGGGATGGATGGGGCGCTGTGGGCGCGGGAGGGGCTGGTGCAGTTGCTGGTGGTGGCGCCGTTTTGGGCCAGCATCGACACCGACATTCCAGTCGAGCTATGGCGGCGTTTGGCGGGGGATAAGGTGACGCTGGCCGCAGGCCTGGAGCTGCTGCTGCGGCCCTATCACGCTTACCGCCCGTTGCAGTTCAATTCGCTCGAAACCGTGCGCGGCGCGGCGGCGGCGCTGCTTCAGCGTGGGGCCGACCGGGTCTATCTGTTCAACTACATGGATTCCGAGACCGAAATGCCGGACCGCGCCAACTATCCGGCGTTGCTGCGGGAATGCGGGCGTCTGGAAACCTTGACCGGCAAGCCGCGGCGGCACATCGTGACGTACCCCGACACGATGGCCCCGGGTGATCCGACACCAGCGGCTTTGCCGAAGGTGCTGGAGGCGGGGCAGTGGACGTCGCTCCGGCTGGCGGTGGGTCCCAAGCTGAGCGACGGTCAAGTCCGCCTGGAGCTGGAAGGCGGCAGCGTGGCGGAACTGCGCGTAAATGGCGAACTGTGTGCGTCCGCTGGCCGGGTGGACGGGATGAAGCCGGGGCCGGTGAAGGGCTTCGACTGTTGGCGGGTACCCCAATCTGTCACCGGCACAGCTGTGATCGACTTGCGCGTCGGGCAGCCGGGCAAGCTGCATTGGGTAGAGATCGCCGGACGCTGAGGCTAGCTGGCCTTGGGTAGATCCAGGCGGCGGAACCGGCCGGGGGCGATGCCGTGCACTCGGCGGAAGGCGCGGCTGAAGGCGGCTTCCGATTCGTACCCGGCACGGACGCTGATCTCGGCTAAGCCCAGTTGCGTTTGGCGCAACAGCTCAGCACCCCGGTGCATGCGCCAGGTGGTGAGATAGTCGGCCGGGGTCTGGCCTACGAGGAGGCTGAACCGGGCCGCAAACCCGGAGCGGGACAACCCGGCTTCGGCGGCCATCTGCTCCACCGTCCAGGGCTGCTCCGGCTCGCGATGAATGGCGGCCAGCGACCGCGCCACCTGCGGATCGCTTAAGCCGCGAATCCAGGAAGGTGCGCCCGTTCGCGAACCGGCACTCTGGCGGAAGTACTGCCGGAAGCACTGGATCAGCAGCACGTCCACCAACCGGCGGATCACCGTGCTGGCCCCGGCGGCGGCATTGGCCGCTTCATTGGCAATAAACTGCAGCGTCGATTCCAGCCACGGTTCGCGCCCCACCGGCGGCAGAACGATCAGATCCGGCAGCGCCCGCAACAGCGGATGGCTCAGCCCGTCTTCCAGTGTGAAGCCACCGCAAAGAAACCGCTCACTAGTTGGTCCCGGCCGGTTGCGAAGAGTTCCGGGTCGGCTGGCCCGTGCCAGCAAGGCCTCCAAAGGTTCGTCATACGCGGGCGGCCCGTGGCGGAGAGTATGGGGGCAGCCATGCGTGATCAACGCGACATCGCCCGGTTCCAGCCAAACCCGGTCCGCCTCGCCGTGGATCTCCAGCTCCGACCGGCCCTCAATCTGCACGTGAAAGATGATGGAGGGCTGCCGCCCGATCACGATTCCCCAAGGCTGCACCATCTCGTTCAGGCCGAAGAAGTGCGACCGCAGACGGATCGATTCCAGGGCCGAAGAGAGCGCGTCGTCTGGCGTTTGGGCAATGATTTCTGGATTTATACGCATTGATCGACCAGCAATTCCAGCCTACCATGAAGCTATGAAGATCACAGTAGCCGGGGCGACCGGCAATATTGGAAGCGCCGCGGCGCAGGCATTGCTGGAGGCCGGACATTCGGTGCGGGTGATGGTCCGGCAACCGGCCAAGGTAGAAGCACTGGTCCGACAAGGGGCCGAGGCGGTGGTGGGAGACCTGGAAGATGCCGACTTTGTGCGGCGGGCGACAGCCGGGGCCGAAGGCCTGTTCTGGCTGACCCCACCGCAGTTGGCGGCCCCGGACGTGGTGGCTTGGCAGAACCAGATCACCGCCCACGCGGCGGCGGCCATCCAGGCCAACGGCGTGCCGCGGGTGGTGAATGTATCCGCCATCGGTGCGCACCGGCCCAACGCGCGCGGCTTTGTCCGGCAGTTCCCCGTCGTCGAGCAGGCGCTCAGCCTCCCCGGTACCGCCACCCTGCACCTGCGGCCCGGCTGGTTCATGGAGAACTTGCTGGCGCAGGCGGGCTCGATCAAGGACCATGGAAAGCTGTTTGTCGCGGTCGGCACGGAGTTTGCCCTGCCCCTGATTTCCACCGTCGACATCGGCCGCTATGCGGCGCAGGCCCTCACGGCCCCGAAAGCCGCCACCGGCGTGGTCCACCTGATCGGCCCGGAGATCCTGAACGGACCCGAGATCGCCGCCGGCTTGAGCCAGGTGACCGGCCGGCAACTGGAATGGGTGGCGGTGCCCCCGGCCGCGTTGGGGGACCTGTTCCGCGGCTTCGGCGCATCGGAGGACGCAATCCGTCTCTACATCGCGCTGTTTGAGGACTTCAACCGCACCGACGGCGTCTATGCCCTGCCGCTCCCGGAGGCAGTCCGCACCCCGACCACGCTTGAACAGTTCGCCCGGCAATCCTTGCTGCCCTTGCTCTAGTCAACCAGAGGACGGCCCGCCGCCCGTGATGCGGGCCGTCCGCCAACCCACCACCAACTGCGGAGCGGAGGGGGAAAACACTACACTAGTTGCTGGACCGCCGGGTCACGGCCGTTGCGGTTCGCCCTATGAACGCCCCGCATCACGAGCGTCAACTCCTGCTCCGCAACAGCCGCGCCGAGGTGGACGCGGCTATTGAAGCCTTAGCCGAACTCTGGGTGGAATTGGGCCTGGAGCCGGATGTCGAGGCTGATCTCAACATCGCCGTGGAAGAGATGCTCACCAACGTGGTCCGGCATGGCAAAGTATCCGGCGACGGCGAGGCGATTCGCGTCAAGGTGGACGTTTCCCCGGTCGAAGCCCGCATCGAGATTGAAGACCGCGGCGAGCCTTTCAACCCGACCGAGTACCCGCCGCCCAATATCCACGCCACGCTCGAAGAGCGCAAGCCGGGTGGCCTGGGAATCATGATGGTCCGCAAGATGATGGACGAAACCCGCTACGAACGCCGCGACGGCTGGAACTGCTTCGTCATGGTCCGGCGGCTGGTGCGATAAAGCAGCGCAAGCAGCCTCTCGCCCGGCGCGGCGATGGATTGTGGTGCAATTAAAGCTGCTTTCCTCCACGGCGGGCCCTTAGCTCAGCGGTTAGAGCAGGGGACTCATAATCCCTTGGTCGTAGGTTCAAATCCTACAGGGCCCACCAATAGAATCAAGGCTCCCGTGATATCGGGAGCCTTTTGCTTTGTGCCCGGTGTGTGCCCGGTGCGTCAGTTGGGGCGGTCGGCGGGGGCGGTGTTGAGCTGGGCATCCTTGGCGGTTAAGGCGGCTTCGAGTTTGCGGGCGTTGGCTTCGAGTCGCTTGGCCGTCACGATGTGGTAGCGGTCAAACACGGCGCGGGTGCGGTGGCCGCTGATCTCCATGGCTTCCCGCTCGGGCAATCCGGCGTCGATCATGTTGGTGAGCGCGGTGCGGCGCAAGTCGTGGAACAGGGCGGCCGGCACTTGGGCGAGCTGGCAAGCGGTGGCCCATGCTTTGGCGAAGTTGAGCACTTCCGCCACGCCTGGCCGCTTCTTGAAGCTCCGCCGATCAGGAACGGGCAATCGTGCGCGGGCTGGGCTAGCGCCATTTCGATCTCGCCCACCATGTCCCCATAGATCGGCAAGTAGCGGGCGTGGCCGCTCTTGGTGGCTTTGGCGGGGCGCTCGATGCGGCGCTTGGTCATGTCCACGTCGGCGCGGCGAATGGTGAGTATTTCGCCCTTGCGGGCTCCGGTATGGTAGCTGATGACGAGCGCTAACCGGGCGTGCTGGGGTAGCAGGTTGCACAACTGGCGGTAGGTGTCGTGACCGATCAAGCCGGAGCGCGGCGCGGCCTCGGGCAAGCGCGGGAAGTGGGGCACGTGGGCGACTAGCGGCGGGTCCTGCTGGTATCCCAAGTTGAAGGCCCGCCGGAGAGCGGCCAACAGGCGGTTGATGGTGGCGTTGGCCAGTTCCTGGCGCTGCTTCTGTTGTATGAACAGTTGAACGGCGCGGGAACCCACGGCGGCGGGCTTCATGGTGCCAAAGGCGGGGCGGAGGTGGGTGTCTATCTTGGATCGAACGTTGGCGGTAGACTTGCGGCCCGCTTGCTGCCAGTCAGCAATCAGCAAATCCAGCAGATAGCCCACGGTGACGGCGGCGACGGGCGGCGGCTGGCTGGCCATCTTGAGCCGGAGCTGCTTGATGGCCTCGTCGCGGTCGGTGGTGCCGGTGGACTGGCGGATGGGCTTGGCCTGGCCGGGTATGTAGTACTTCACCCACCAGACGGCGTTTCGCTGATAGATTGATCCGGTGGTGAGCCTCGCCATGAGGCGAGATTACTACAGGTCGCGCGCCTGTTGAGCCGCTTCAAGTCTTCCCGCCGTGGTCAGCATCTACCCGAACCCGTCACCGGGCATATGCACCAGTCCGGCTTTTCGTAGATGACTAATGATTCGGCTGGCCGCTGCCCCTGCGCCCTGGCTGGTCAAGAATCGTTCGTTGGGCCATATGGCGGCTGCCACTTGACTGGAAAAGACCGCTTGTTGAAACCCCTGCTTGAAAAAGTACGCAAGCGCACGCCGCTTCGCCTCTTCTATGGGTACCGGTGTATTCACTCTTCTCATTGTTTGTTCACCCGTGCCCAGTCGTCCAAGTCGTTGAGGTCGAACCGCACCACGCGGCCCCTGCGGACGGCTTTGAGTTCGCCGTTGGCCAGCATTTCAAAGATGGTGCTGCGGGATAGCTGGAGGTAGGCGGCGGCCCCGTCGGCGTCCACGAATCCACGGTGTTGCATGGCTTCCTGGACGGCTTCCCTGACGTTGCGCCGGATGGATTCATCGATCAGTCTGCCCAGGTCCATGAGTCCTCTTTTCTGGAACGGCCATAAGAGTCGATATACGACAACACCCGCTCGGCTTCGGCTTGGGTGGCGAACGTCGTGGCGTGGTGCTTGGCACACGCCCAACTGACGCCTGGCCGGACCCAGTACAGCCACTCATCACCACCCAGACAAATTCGCCACTCCATACCCTGTCTACCCCTATCTCCCCCTTTTGAAAAAATGTGTGGGGACCGTGGGGACCGGGGACCGGAGACATAACATATTGAGAGCAAACAACTTTCTAAAGCTATAGTCCCCATTCCGGTCCCCCAGTCCCCAGTTCCCACCATTTCGAGTCTTTTGCCCGGTCCCCACGGTCCCCACCCGGTCCCCACTCAGTCCCCAGTCGCTTTGAGGTGCAAAGCTTATGAAAACACGGGAGTAGGCATCGAAAACGGGCCTCAGTCCCCAAGTCCCCACTGTTTTCGACATCATTCTTCGCCACCATATAGCGCGTCGTGCGAAACGACGTAGCAGCGGACCTTGGCGTTGAAGCCGGGCAGCTTGCGCTTCACCTTCAGGCGCTGGCCTTCTTTGAGCAGTGCGTTGGCGTTGTCGAGTGCCCGGATGATGGTGCCCTCGGAGAACGGCCCGCAGACGTCGGGCGGGATGGCTTCCAGGAATTGATACTCCTTGGCGGCGTCGAACAGCGGTTCATTCACGAACCCGATGCGTTTGTTGAGCGGCCTATCGTCGGGGTTGATGGCTGCGCCGTTCTGGTGGCGTTGGAGCTGGCTGGGGCCGAACTTTAACATGTAATCGCGGAAGTGGTCCAGCGCTTGCTTTTCGTCGAAACTGCCCACCGTGCCGCGGGCCTCCAGCCAGTACTTGAAGCATCGGCCCACGGCGGCGGATGCCTCGCGCGTCTTCCAGCCGGTGATACCCCACTCGCCCGCCAGCTCGCCGGCCGCCGCGCCGTCATTGGCGGAGCAACTGGCCCTGCTGCGCGAAGTGCGCGACGCGGCGGCGGATTTTGGCGGGGGCGGCGGGCGGCCGGTGAAGGCCACGTTGATGGAGCACGTCATCACAGCGCTTGCTCCGTCATTGCCGCAATTGCTGGCGGTGTTGTCGAGGCTGGGCACGGCTCCGGCGGTGGGGGCGGCTCCGGTGGTGCCGGTGCCCGCTGCTCCGGTGCCCGTGGCGGAGGTTGTGCCGCCGGTGCTGGAGAATCCACAAATTGAGGGGGTAGACGACGTGACGATGAAGATGGGCCTGCGGTTTATGCAGGTGGGGGAGAAGGCGTTGGCCGCGTTTGAGCGGGGCCGCACGGGCGATCAGTTCGCGGAGGCTCTGGAAACGATGGAGGCCGATGGTGAAGCGGTCTACGCGCAACTGCACGCGGTGGGCTATGACGGGATCATGCAGGTGATCCAGACATTGCCCGCTTGGGGATCGCTGGCGGCGCGGCGCGTGGAGGTGGAGGAGTTCATCCGGGCGTTTGTGTCGTATGGCGATGATGAGGTGGCCGGATGATCGCCACGTGTACGCTGTGCGGGCAAATCCTCCAAGCTGCGGAGGTGCTGGTGAGGCGCGAAGATGGCGCGGCGGCTGATGAGCAAGATCTGGGGAGCGCGTCCGCAGCTTATCGCGGTAACGCACGCCAGACCATCAAGGCGCTGCAGGACGGTCTTTCGTTTCAGGAGCTGGCGTTGGAGGTGCTGAAGCATATGAATCAGCATCATAAACAGGCTCCGCAAGTGGTGGCGCTGAATCAGTTCTTCCAGCTGCTGGGGGTAACCCTGGCCAGCATCACGGCGGAATCGAATGATAGCCGATACGCGGTTCAACGGGTGGTTTGCCTCGAAGGGATTCAGCGGAATCTGTTGGAGTTCGCACAATCGATCAGTGTGCCCGGTGGTGTGCCCGTTGTGGCCGATTCTGGTGGACTTGGAGCTACTGGCTAATCGGCGAAGTGGTTGTTTTGCTGGGGCTAGTGTGTGCCGGGTGTGGTGGGTCGGGC
>JBIKMK010000089.1:0-10431 GCA_044359315.1 Bryobacteraceae bacterium
CCCTCCGGGACAACCTCCATGCCCGCCCGCGCGCCACGCAGCGGACTGGTCCAGTTTCGCCAGTCTAAGGCCATGGCGTCTCCGATACGGAGGATTCATCCCAACGCTTGATTTGGGGCACAAAGTAATTATTGAAGCTCTGCTCGTTCAGCACCAGCGCGGACATGGTCCGCCGGAAATCGCTCAGTTGCCCGCTGGCGGTCCGCGGCCGCGCCGTCGCTCGAATCACGTAAGCCTGATCAGGACCGGCACGCAGTAGTTTGGCCAAGCCCAGCCGCTCCAGGTCGGCGTATTGCAGCTGCACGCGCTGGCGCAGGGCGACCACGGCGGCGGCGGCCTCTGCGGGCACACCCACCACTTCCATCACCTCGGGCCGGGCGCTGTTGGCGTCCACCACAGTGGTGCCACCGTAGAGCGACAAGACGTCCCGCAATCCCGGACGCTCCACTAACGCGCCGCCGGGCAAGCGGTCCAGACCTCCGAAAAATAGGCTCGTGTTGATACCGGGCAAAAGAAACAAATCCTCGATCTGCCTTAAAGACGCGCCGGTGGCGCGAAAAGTCGAAAGGGCCTGCACGAAACTACCCGCGGTGGCGGGCTCCATCCGTAGCCGCAGTAAAAGAGCCAGCAGTTGGTCCGGGGTGGCCTGCAAAACATTGAGTTTGCCGGACTCGGGGAGGATCTCCACCCAGACGTCGCCGCCGGGGAAGCGGTGCAGAATGCGCTGCTGGCCCAGCTCGAAGAGCGGAACCTGGCCGGGCAGCGGCTGATATCCATAACGCAGCCAGCCGTAGGTGCGTTCAATCGCCGCCCGCGCCAGAAAACCGGCTCGCGTGGCATCGAGAGTACTTTCAGCCCGCCGCACCTCGCCCCGGGTCGTTTCGGCCACCGAGTAGGCGATCACGCCCAAGGCAGCCGTCAGCCACAGCACCATGATCAGCGCCACGCCGCGTTGCCGCGAGAGCCGGGGCCGGGTCGATGCTGGGCGGTTAGGGGTGGAGCAGTTGTGAAACATGGATTGAAGCCGTCACCCGCCGCTGCCCGCCCATTTCAATGCGGACCGCCCGCGGCAAATACCCGGTGGGCCACCGGCTACGCCAGATATCCGGAGTGATCTCGGGGCCGCGATCAAGGTACAGAAACCGACACTCTGCCAACTGGTCGGCCAGCACGAAACTGTTCGGCCCCGCCTGCACCGGACGGAAAACGAGAAAAGTAGAGTTGGTCAGCGGGTCATTGGTGCGGCCCATCACCAGCACCCCCAGACTGGCCGGGCCGAGGTACGGAAATTCATTGACCACCAGCCGTAGGCCCTGCTGGTTTTGCCCCGCGATCACCGCCAGTTCCACCAGCCGGGGCGAACTCCGCGCCCCCCCGGACAGCGAATACGCCGTCAGAAAGCGCATCGTCCGGTCTTCGCCTTGAAAGAAGGGGGCGTAGTCGAGGCCGGTCGTGCCGGGCAGCGTGAACTCGGCGTTGGTCGGGGTAAGCCCGGCCAACATGCTCTCCAGCGCCCGTTGCGCCCCCCAGATCCGGCGGGCGCTCACCGTGTGGTCGCGAGTCTTGGCCAGCGTGCTCAAGCCCAACCGGAGCGACCAGAACAGCGCCCCACTGAGTAGGCTGAACAGCGTCATGGCCACCAGCAGTTCCAGCAGCGTGACGCCCCGCTGACGCGGCCGAGTTGGTTCGCCGATCCTCATCGGCGCAGCACGTCCCCGGCGAAATCCTGCGGCAGCAGGTAGCTACGCCGGTATCCTTCAAGCGTGAACGACCGCCTCGCCGAGCCCGCCATCCACCACGCCTCCAGCGCAATCCGGTCCAGCACCGCCATGCCCGGCGTCGGCTGCGGCGGCAGATCGAACGGCGTGACGCGCGCCGTCCAGCCACTGGTGGCGGAGAACTTGCCTTCCAGCTTTTGAAAGCGCGGCAAGCGCGTCTCGACCAACAGCTCTTCCATCTTCTGGCGCGCCGCCACGGTCACCTGGTCGTATTCTGAAGCCCGGTTTGCCGAGCGGAGCGAATCGGTCAAGCCGCCCAGCAGCGCCGCCACCGCGACGCCAAGAATCGCGGTGGCCACCATCAATTCCAACAACGAGAAGCCCCGGCGATCACGGCGCACGCTTCACCTCCGCCAACCCGGTGATCGGATCAATGCGTACGCGCCGCGATTGGCCGGTGTTGCGGATCTCCATCTCCGCGCCCGGCAATGTGCCTTGCGGGTCGACAAACAGCACCTGATCCGGCGTGACGTTGAACCCGCTCAGGTTCAGCTGACGGCGAAACTTGCGCCCGGTGGCCTCCACTTGCGTTCGGGTCACCCGAATCTCCACCCACTCCTGCTGCCGCTGCGCGTAGGTGGAGGCCTCGGAAAACAGGCTCGCCACGGAGTCGCAGGCCGAAGTCAGCCGCAATGAATCAAGCCCCGCTGAAATCGAGGGATACGTGATGCCCGCCATCACCGCAATGATGGCCACCACCACCAGCATCTCGATCAACGTCACGCCCGCCCGTCCGCGCCGGTGCCGGGCATTGCCGCAGATCATTTCCAGCTCACGACATCGGCGTTCAGCGCCTCGCCTCCGGCCTGGCCGTCGGCGCCCAACGAGATGATGTCCGGCTCATCGCCATGCTCACCCGGAAACTTGTAGAGATACTCGCGACCCCAGGGGTCCAGCGGCACATCCTTGGGCAGGTAGTTCTTCTCCCGCAGTGCCTTCAGGCCTTGCTCGGTGGTGGGAAACGTTCCCAGATCCAGCTTGTACTGCGCCAGCGCGCCTTGAAAGTTCTGGATCTGCACCTTGGCCGCCGTCACCCGCGCCTGATCGGCCCGGCCCAGCAATCGCGGGGCGACCAGTGCCGCAAACAACGCAATGATGGTCACCACCACCAGCATCTCGATCAGCGTGACGCCCGCGCGCCGCGCGCGACGTAGTGTATTCAGGGAGTTCTTGCGGCTCATATTCCTACCTCATTAATGCTAGTGATCGCCAGCAGCATACTCAAGATCAGGGCGCCCACCACCAGGCCCATGACCAGGATCAGCAGCGGCTCAAACAAACTCGTAAAGCGCTTCACGGCGGCCCGGGTGTCGGCATCGTAGATATCGGCCATGCGCGTAAACATCTGGTCCATCTGTCCGGTCTCCTCGCCCACGGCCAGCAAGTGGCTGGCCAGCGGCGGAAACTGGTGCGACCGTTCGAGCGGTCCCGCCAAACCTTCACCCCGCTTGACGCCCTGCGCTACGGCATCAAGTGAACCCGCCATCTGCGTATTCGTCAGCACGCGCGCCGCAATACCCAGCGCCTGCACCAGCGGCACGGAGTTCGAGATCAACGTGGACATAGCCCGCGCAAACCGCGCCGTCTCCGCCTTGCGCACCGCATCGCCCAGCAGCGGCACCCGCAGTTGCAAGGCGTCCCACTGCGCACGTCCGGCCGGAGTCTGGATGTAAGAGTAGATTGCCGCGATCAAGGCCGCCAACGCCGCCAGCAACAACAAGCCGTAATCGGTGGTCACTTGGCTCAACGTCAGCATGATCTGCGTCGGCAGCGGGATCTGCATCCGGCCATCTTCAAACATCGTGGCAAAGCGCGGCACCACAAAGTAGAGCAGCACAAAGATCGATGCCGCACCCACCACCGCCAGCAACGCCGGATAGACGATGGCTGAAATTACGTAGCCACGCAAGTCGTCGCTGGACCGTTCGTATTCGGCCAAACGTTCAAACACCAGTGCCAGTGATCCGCCCGCTTCACCCGCCCGGACCATGTTGACGAACAGCTCGCCAAAGACTTTCGGTTGACCGGCCAGCGCATCGGCCAACGGCTTGCCGCCCTTCACCGCCTGCAGCACTTCGCCGATGATCACCTTCATCTCGTCGCGCTCGGTCAACTCCGTCGCGATCGTCAGCGCCCGGTCCAGCGGGACGCCGGAGGACAACAGCGTCGCCATCTCTTGCGTGAAGAACCGGACGTCCTTGCGCGAGACGGTCCGCCACACAGGCAGCACGAACCCCTTCGGCGCGGAGGTGCCGAGATCCACCGGGGTCAGCCCTTGACGCCGCAACTCGGCCAGCGCCGCTTCCCGCGTCGCCATGGTCAGCGTGCCCGCGCGAGGGCGTCCATCCCGAGCCACCGCGCGATAGTGGAACGTCGTCACCCGTTAAAACTCCTGCGTCACGCGCACCACTTCATCCACCGTGGTGACGCCATCGGCCACCTTCTGCCAGCCATCTTCCCGCAGCGTCTTCATGCCGGCGCGGCGGGCAGCGGTGGTGAGGATGCTCGAATCCGCGTTCTGCATGCACAGGCGGCGCAGCTCCTCGTTCATCTCCATCAGCTCAAAGATCCCGACGCGGCCCAGGTAGCCCGTGCCGAAGCAGCGCTCGCAACCGGCACCCCGATGTGTTTGAATTGTGTCGCCCCAAGGATTGACGACCTGCGCATCCGCCCGGCGGCACTGCGTGCAGATCACGCGAACCAGCCGCTGCGCCAGCACGGCGGTGAGTGAAGAAACGATCAGGTAGTTCTCGACGCCCATGTCGGTCAACCGCGCAATGGAGCTGGGCGCGTCATTGGTGTGCAAGGTGGAATAGACAAAGTGTCCGGTCAGCGCGGCGCGAATGGCCACATCAGCCGTTTCGCGATCGCGGATTTCGCCCACCATGATCACGTCCGGATCCTGACGCACGATATGCCGCAAGCCGGAGGCAAAGGTCAACCCGATCTGCCCGTTCACATGGATCTGGTTGATGCCGTCCATCTGATACTCCACCGGGTCTTCGATGGTGATGATCTTCTTGTCCGTCTGATTGATGCGTTTCAGCGCGGAGTACAGCGTCGTTGACTTGCCGCTTCCGGTGGGCCCGGTGACCAGAAAGATGCCGTGCGACAGCGACGTGAAGTACGTCATCCGGTCCAGCATGCGGTCGTCAAACCCGAGCGACCGCAGATCATACAGCCCCGTCGCCGAACGGTCCAGCAAGCGCATCACCACGCTTTCGCCATACAGCGTCGGCAGCGTCGAGACGCGCAAGTCCACTTCGCGGCCCAGCGTCTTGGTCTTGATGCGTCCATCCTGCGGCAGGCGCCGCTCCGCGATGTTCATCTTGGCCATCAACTTGACGCGCGAGATGACGGCAGCCTTCAGCTCACGCGGCGGCGGCTCCTGCTCTTGCAGGACACCATCGACGCGGAACCGGACGCGGAACTCCTTCTCGAATGGCTCCAGGTGAATATCGGAGGCGCGCTTTTCCACCGCCCGCGCCACCATCGCATTGACCAGGCGGATCACCGGCGCCTCGCTGGCCATGTCGCGCAGATGTTCCAGATCTTCCGACGCTTCGGCATCGGTCAACTGCGCCGGATCCAACCGCCGCTCCCCAAACTGACGGGCCAGCGCCTCGGCGATGTCTCCTTCGGCCGCGATCACCGGAGTGACGCGGAAGCCGGTGGCCAGGCGCACGGCGGCGATGGTCTCAAAGTCCATCGGATCGGCCATCGCCAGGGTTAGCGTCAGCGTGTCTTCGTCCAGCGCATATGGGATCGCCTTGGCGGTCCCCAGATACCGCTCCGTCAATCCGTCCACTTCCGGTGCCGCCTCGGTCAAACTCACCAGCGGCAGGCTAAGTTGCTCCGACAGCGCCACCAGCACATCGCGCTGGGCCACAAAGCCCAGGTCCACCAGAATGCGGCCAATCTTGTCACCGGGCCGCTCCCGCTGCAATTCCAGGCCCCGCCCGAGATCCTCGGCCGTCAGCAAACCCTTGGCGATCAACCGTTCCCCGAGGCGCACTTAAAACTCGCTCACTTGCGCGGTCTTCTTATCCAGCAGATCCTGCCGCGTCGCCCGCATCACGATCTGTCCGGGAAGGCCGGTGTTGTCTTCATTCGATTTGCGGAAAATAGTGACACCCAGCACGACGTTCTCCTGCGCGGGCATCGTCTCCAGCATCACGGCGGTCCGCTGTAGGATCTCCTGCATGGACGCTCGCAGCACCGGCAGCCGGTCCAGCCTCTTCTGCCGCAGCCGCGCCATGTCTTCTTTAGAGAGCCGGGCCGCCAAGGGACCAGCCGCCGTCACCGCCAAGCCGACTTCAGCGGACAACACCAGCCCCACACCTTCGACATACACCCCACGCGTCATCCCCAGCAGCAGAAACGGGTCGTCGAACAGCGTCTCGATCCGCCGGTCCACCATCTTCTCCACCGTTTGCAACGCCGTCCTGTCCGGTGCCGCCAGCGCCGCCAAACATACCAGTCCGATCAGCCGCTTCATCGCGTGGACCCCAAATCGGCCGAAGCCACAATCATGCGGTTCATCTGCTTGCGGAACAGGTCAAAGTTTTCTTCCACCGTCAGCATCTGCGCCCGGTGCTGGAACTCAAGGCGCTTTTCCGCCACCGCCACTGCTTCCTTCAACTGCACATCATGCGTTTGCTTGGCCTCAGCCAGCGCTTCCGTCAGCCGCGCCTCAAACCGGGCTTCCAGCTGCCGCGAGATCTTTTCATACGCCGCCGGATCAGCGGGCGCGGTCTGCGCCGTCGCCACCATCGCCGGGACGGCGGCCGCCGGACGCATCATCCAGCCATGCCCCAAAATCGCCAGCGACAACATCGCCGACGCCGAAGCCATCCCCCAGGCCGGAAACCGCTGCCACCAGCGCGGCTCAAACACTTTGTCGGACACAAACGCGATCCGCCGCGGCGGTTCCTGGTCCGGCACCTGGCGCAGCGCCGCGATCGTGGCCGCCACGCGCTCCTGGTCTTCCGGGGGATCTTCCCGGAAAAGCGCTTTCAGTTCTTCGTCCATCGCTTGCCTGTCCATCGTTTCCTCAAGGTTTCGCCTAAACCACCGGTGCCAGCACGCCTTTCAGGATCTCGAGCCCCGTGTACAACCGGGATTTCACCGTCGAGACCGGGATGTCCAAAATAGCGGCCATTTCGTCAAACTTGAAGCCCTCATAGACCTTCAACACCACCGCCTCGCGTTGATCGGGCGACAGTTGCTGGAGCGCCCGCTCCACCGCCAGCGTCGTTTCAACAGGATACAGGCGGCCGGTCTGATCCCCCACCGCCTGCTCTTCCATCTCCTGCTGGGGCCGGGCTTTTCTCAGCAGCGAATAGGACTCGTTGTGCGCGATGCGGAACAGCCAAGGAGAGAACCGTCCCGCATCGTCCAACTTGCCCAAATTCTGCCAGGCCTTCAAGAAGACCTCCTGAGTGACATCCATCGCATCCTCCCGGTGCCCCAGCAGTTTGGCTACATAGTTGAAGACGCGCTTCTCCCAGCGGGAGACAAGGACGTTGTAGGCGTCCACATCCCCGCGGCGGGCTTTCCCGATCAAGTCGCGGTCTTCCACTTCCCGGAAGATCAATTTCTGGCTCCGTTCTTCAAGACGCAGACAAATGGAAAAAAGTCGGACGGCTTTATGTTATCTGCTAACGGGCTGTGGCGATATTCCAGAAGGACCGCTTACTGGCGTGCGCGGCTCCGTAGAATCAGAGCGTTACCGAGCCGCTCGCCGCAAGGGAGCCGGTCTTGTTGCGACCCCGCCGAAAGCCGCGAGGAGGACCATTCAGGCTGCCAAGGGAACCACTTTCGACGCGCGAATGCGCCGGTCCCGGGTCATGAGGGGCACTCCATGAGCAATGCTGGTCGCGGCGATCAGTTCGTCAGCGGGATCGGACCGGAAATCAAGCTGGCCCAGCGCGGCACACACTTGGGCGTCCACCGGCAGCACTCGGAACTGGCTCAGGACCGCTTGCTCAAGCTCGCCGGCGGCGTCGAACCTTATCTTGCCCGGGCTGTTTAACTTCCACAGCTCCCACAACACGACGGCGGAGATCGCCACGTCCGCCACTCGGATCAGCCGCTCCTCGTCTGCTGTCAACCGGCCCTGCAACAGGAACACCAGGATGTGAGTATCCAAGTTCAGGTTCGCCATCCCAAGCTCCTGTGGGTTCGGTCAGACCGCCAAAAACATGCACCCGGTCCTTCAGCGCGCCAATCAGATGGGCAACATTCCCCTGCTGAAACTGCGTCACCCGGGCCACCGCCTTGCCCCGCTTGGTCAGAATGATCCCCTCCGGTCCCAGTTCATCCACCAGTTGCAAGCACTTCTACTTGAACTCCGTGATTCCCATGGTTGGCATGCCTTGAGGATACGCTTGTGTCTATTTGAGTGTCCACTAGGACGCAGTCCCGTTCCCCGTTTGACACCGCGCGCAAGAACTTCGTACCGTTGGGGCATGGAAGTTCACCTCAAACCGGACGTCGCGGCGAGGCTCACGCGCATTGCCGCCGACCGTGGCAGCGACGCGGCGTTGTTGGCCAGTGAAGCCATCGAAAACTTCGTCGACTATGACGAGTGGTTTGTCCGCGAGGTCGAGACAGGTATGGCTGCCGCCGACCGGGGAGACTTGTTGTCACATGAGGAAGTGGGGACTCGCATCCAGAGACTGCTGGCCGAGAGGCAGTCTCGCGCGTGACGCTGCGGTGGACGGCGGAAGCCGCCCGTGACCTGGAGCGAATCGCCAACTACCTGTTTGACCATGCGCCGGAGCGAGCGGAAGACCTTGTCACCCGAATTTACACCGCACCCGCCGATCTTTTGACCTTCCCCCACCGTGGACGTCCTGGCAAGAAGCGCGGGACGCGAGAACTGGTGCTAGCCCCACTGCCGTACCTTGTTGTCTATCGTATTGCCGACGAGACGATTCAGATTCTGCGCATTCTGCATGGCGCGCAGAGATGGCCCTAAACAGCCACGCTGAACCCACCCTTGGCGTCCGTCGCCGCAAACCCGGCGTTGTTGCCGATGTGGAGGGCGGGGTCGGTTGGTCCATTGACGCCGAGCGCTGAGTAGACGGCCACTCGCGCATCCGCGATAGGCTGTCCGCTGGTCGATTCAATGGTGCCGGTCAAGGCTCCGGATTGGCGTGCTTGCCCGAGGCAGAGCAGGGGGAGGCAGAGCGTCCCGAGCGCCGCCATCGTTATGTATTGCTGTGGAGATATTCTCATGCTCATCTCTTTCCTCTTTCCCATAGCACCCGTGGGTGCCGTTCCCAGTTGCTCGTAGGAAGCGCCTTCTTCACTCGTGGCCATCCAAGATATCGTGAGACGCTCGGCGTTCTCCCATCCATGATCAAAAGCGATTCCCAATGGAATCCTTGCTAACCAACCTCGCTGACGAACTCCTAGTTCAAGACATCACCCAACCGAGCGCCGCTCTCGGCTCACTTTGCGACGATGAACTTGAAGCCGCATACGATTTCCTGCTCGAACGGTTCGCCCTGGAACTTCTGATCGGCGCTCACGAGAACTCGGACTGGTCCAACGGTAAGCTCGTCATAGACGCCAACCACGGCCCCATTTGCTGCAAGCTACCTTCTATGCGGTGAAGCTCGAATGCCAGCGCCGGGACGCTGTGGTGATCTCTTATTCGTAAAGCCTAGCGATTTCCGTCAACTGCCCTTCCGATCCCTGTTCTACCAGCTTTGCGTACTCCAGAAATTCTTCCCGTGACTGTGGGATGGGAACACCCAGCATCTGCTCCACAAAGGCTGGAGGGCCAGCGAACAAATTGAACCATTCGTTACAACTGATGGCCCAAGAACATCCGGCATCGGTCAGCAGGAAGCGAAAGATACCGCACTCTGCATTGAAGGCTCGAAAGTCATCGACCGAGATCGCCAATTCGTAGGATCTCGGCAAAGGCGCAGGCCAGTCATGTGCCCCAATGGCAAGGCAGGTCAGATGCTCCTGGGAACTCAAGACCGCAACGATGCGGCTAATCTCCTCGTCAGCAAAATGGCCTGAATCCTCAGCAGGTACAACGACCCAGCGGTGCTTCAGTAGCCAAGCCGGGTCGAACCTGTAACCTCCATCCTCCGTCAGGGTCGCCATTTCACGAATAAGTTTACGTGCTTGGGCGCTTTCGACATCAGGCAATCTTCGCATGCTAGTACCTAACCTTAGAAACCGTCCTACCCGCCTGCTGAATCTGAATCGAAATCTCTTTCGTACTGGAGGATGTATAGAGGACGGCTCTGGTGCCATCCGCAAGAGTTCTGATCCGCACTCCACCATTGATTGCTTCCGTCCCACCTAGCGCCGCAAAATCCTTAGCCGCTTGTGCAAGTCCTCCGGTCTTCTGAATGATCTCAGCACCCTTCCCCGCTGCGGCTCCGAGTTTCAAGACGGTACCACCCGCCTTCAGCGCCGCAATCTCTGGGAGCATCGCCATAGCGAGTCCCGTCTTGCTGCAATCTCCAGCGCCACACTGGGCCAGCGCCATCGGCACCGGAGCGAAAATGGAGCCGAACACCATCAGCCCTTGGGCAGCCAGATTGACACCCGGTTCAGCGAGTTGCGTACCTCGTGCGACAGCGAGCAGCCCTGGGGAAGGCGGCGCGAAATCTGCCACCACTGC
>JBIKMK010000671.1:0-2907 GCA_044359315.1 Bryobacteraceae bacterium
TGTTGATCACCGGCTGCGTGGCCCGCTCGCCACACAGAACCACCAGCAGGTTAGAGACCATCGCCGCCTTGCGTTCCTCATCCAGTTCCACCAGCTTTTTGCGCGAGAGCATTTCCAGCGCCATCTCCACCATGCCCACGGCACCTTCGACGATCTTCTGCCGGGCGGCAATGATGGCGGAAGCCTGCTGGCGTTGCAGCATCGCCTGGGCGATCTCCGGCGCATAGGCCAGGTGTGAGATGCGGGCCTCCAGCACCTCGACGCCGGCCTTCTTCAGGCGGTCGTCGATTTCGGACTTCAACTGGCTAGCCACCAGCTCCGTATTGCCGCGTAGGGACATCTTGTCCTCTTCGTGGGCGTCGTAGGCATAGGCGGTGGCCAGATTGCGGAGCGCGGCTTCACTCTGGACATGGACGTAGTTCTCGTAGTTGTCCACCTCAAAGGTGGCTTCCGCCGAGTCATACACTTTCCAGACCACCACGGCGGCGATCTCGATGGGGTTGCCGTCGTGGTCGTTCACCTTCAAGTGCTGCGTTTCAAAATTGCGTACGCGCATCGAAATCTTCTGCTTGCTGTAGAACGGGTTGGCCCAATGGAGGCCCGGGGTCCGCACGGTGCCGGTGTAGTTGCCGAACAACTGGACCACCATCGCCTCATTCGGACTCACCGAGAACAGGCCGCACAACGCGATCAGATCAGCCACGAAGATCACCGCCGCCAGTCCGATAATCAGGCCGCGTTCTGGGCGCTCCAGTTCGCGGATGCTATAGATCACGAGGCCGATAGCCCCGCCGGCCACCACCAGCATCACCAGCAGCGCCAGCAGCCCAGAATGGGTGGTTCGCAAGTATTCTTTCATCATCAGAGTGTTCTCCTTTATCAAAATGATATCACTCTGCGATCAATCGTCAAGTGTGTTCAGAGTGCAGATCTCTAACTGCTTGACCGATATGGAAAATGAGGCGGAGTTAAGACCTTTGATGACAAGGAGACTACTGGAGCGTCTGAATTTGCAGGGTGCATTACTGGCGGGCACCGACTACACCGAGGCGATTCTTGATCGCATCGTGTTTGACGGAGCCGACCTGGCCGGGGCGGTGTTTAGTGATTCGATGATCACCGATACCTCCCTTCGCACCGTGCAAGCGCACGGAGTCCGCTTCCAGGGAGCCACCTTAACCCGGACCAGTTTCGCGGCGGCGGCTCTCACCGGTGCCGCATTTCATCAGTGCCGGATAACGGAGTGCCACTTTAGCGACACCGATCTGACCGACGCCAACTTCCATGGGGCCCACGTCCAGTTCTGCCGCTTTGAACGCTCCGCGATGCCGAGGGTCCGCTTTAGCGGCAGCCGCTTGCAGAACTGCGAATTCGGACGATCCAATCTGGAAGAAGCCCGATTCGGGAGCATGAAGCTGCGCTACGCCCACTTCACCAACACCAATCTCATCAATGCTGATTTTCGGAACGCAGGCATCCAGTTGTGCGACTTCTATGGAGCAGTTCTGAGAGGGGCCCACTTTATGGGTGCGGACTTGAGCAGTGTTGATTTCCGCAAGGCGGACCTGGAAGGGGCGCGGGATCTGACGCAAACCCAGTTGGGGCGGGCGCTTACGGATGAAACCACCATCCTGCCCAACGGCTCACGAGGGCCCTACATGCGCCGCAGTGGTGCGGAGCGCCCGGTCTATCATTGGACACCTCTGGAGGAGGAGCCCGACGGCGTCTCTGGCTAGTCGCCTTCCGTCGGGGTGGGCGAGAATTCAACGCCCCGCTCGGCGATCCAGACGCGGATGGTGGCCCAGTTGGTCACCAGCGCCGACAGGCCCAACATCGACAGGATCACGGTGAACGCCAACATCACCGTTTGCCCCATGTTGAGGTGGCCCCGGAGTTCATACAGCCAACGGCCATAGACCAGCTCGGTGTGCACCCAATAGATCAGCAGCGACGTGGTACCCAGTTGGCGCACCCAGCTCCAGCCGCCAGACACATGCGCGTTCCACAGATAAGCAATTGCTAGCAGTAGCAACGCCAAACCCAACTTGATCAGCACCAGCCACGGGCTATCCAACCAGAATTCCGACTTGGGATACAGCGAATAGGGCAGGCTGGACAAATACTGACTGCCAAAAACCAACACGATCCCGGCCAACGCCCACCATTGCGCCAAACGCCCCATGTCGCGGGTGGATACGATTCTGATCATCGTCCCGATACCGACACCGAAGGCAAGAAAGGCAGCCCAGGGGAACAGCGGGAAGGCCGTTGTGCTGGGCACCAGATGGTTCCGCAACAGCTCGGGCACGCCGGTCCAATCAGCATGGGCGATCAGCGGAGAAGCCAGGGCCACCGCCGCCCCCATCGCCAGCGACCACTTCATCCGGCCGACACGGCCCAGCAAACCCAAAGGACTCAACAGCAGCACCGATAGGCCCATGCAGTTCAGAATGTCCACCTTCAGCATGTCCGTCCACGGCGCGTTGGGATAGGCGAACAGCCAAAGCTGAACCCGGAAAAGCACCGCCAGCAACAAAAGGTAGCGTGACCGGAACGCGATGCCCTTCAGTTTCTCCCAGGCCCCCAGTTCGCGCCGCTCCTGCGAATCCATCAGGAAGCTCAACGTGACGCCCGTCAGAAACAGGAAGATGGCGGGCGGCATGCCCCCAATGAACTGTGAAAGGACGAAAACCGAATGTTGGCGCTGGTCGCCCTGCGTGAACGAATCAAATACATGCCCTTGCAGCATGATGATGGCGGCCACGCCCCGGGCCCAATCCAGAAATCCAAGGCGAGGAGCGGAGGAATGTGGGCGTGGGGCGGATGGAGACATTACTTCTTTTGGGGATACTCCCGTTTTACGTTCGGGGGCAACTTCAAGCTCACTTGCTGGTCCGAGGGGACTGC
>JBIKMK010000673.1:0-2905 GCA_044359315.1 Bryobacteraceae bacterium
CACCTCGGCGCTGTTGTTGTCGGCCACGGCGGTGTGGGGCAATGCCACTGGGGCTCCACCGGGCCGCTCCGGTGTTCCCGGCGAGGGGCCCACTTGCGCCGAAGTGGCTTGCCACACGGGTACGCCGCTGAACGGCGGGGGCGGCAATGTCACCGCGACCCTTTCCGGGGGCTCCACCTACATCCCCGGCGTCACGCAGACCGTCACCATCACCGTGACGGATTCCGTCGCTGGCATTTACGGGATGCAGGCCGCCTCACGCTTGGCCTCCAGTCCTTCCACCCAGGCCGGCGGCTTCCGGGCCACCAACACCCGCATGCAGGTGGAGTGCTGGTCCGCCGACCTCACGCGGGTGAACAACAAGCCCGGTGCCACCTGCCCGGTGGCCACGCCGCTGGAATACATCACCCACTCGCGGCCGGAATCCGGCAATACGTTCACCTTCGAATGGACCCCGCCCGCCACGGCCAGCGGCAACGTCGTGATCTATGTCGCGGCCAACGCCGCCAATGGCACCATCACTCGTTTGGGCGACCGCATCTACTCGACCACGGTCACCCTCACCCCCGCAGCCGTGCAGACCTCCAACCGCCCCGCCGTGCGGTCGACCGATGGCGTGATGGTGGCGGGCGATTTCTACAGCCAGTCGAAGAACATCGCGCCGGGAAGCTGGGTGGAGATTCGCGGTGACAACTTCTATTCGGGCGACCTGCGCGTGTGGCAGGGTGGCGACTTCACCGGCATCAACGCGCCGACCACGCTTGAAGGCGTCAGTGTCAGCGTGGGTGGCAAGCCCGCGTTTATGTATGTGTTGGTGGCGGCGCGTCCCGGATTGCCGTCACAGATCAATGCGCAGATTCCGGATGGGCTGGGTAATGGCGCGCAGACGCTGACCGTGAGAAATGCGAATGGCACCAGCGACAACTACACGATCAACATGGTGGACCGGGTGCCGTCTTTCCTGGCTCCGGCAGCCTTCAAGAGCAGTGACGGGCGGCAATACATCGCGGCGGTGTTTGAAGGCGTTTCGCCGACCACGTTCGTCTGCGCTCCCAACTCACTGCCCAGTATTCCCTGCCGCAGCGCGCGAGCGGGCGACAACATTTCGTTCTACGGCGTCGGCTTTGGCGCCACCACTCCCGACCAGGGCACCGGACGCATTGTGCAAACACGCAATGATCTGCCGAACGTCGTGCTCCGGTTTGGCACGCAGGCGGTGACGCCGACATTTGCGGGGCTGGCGACACAGGCGGTGGGCCTTTATCAGATCAACATTACCGTGCCCACCATCGCGGCTGGTGACTATGAACTAGCCGGGTCGATTGGTGGCGTGCCGCTGCCGCCCGGTTTGTTTATCAACCTGCGGTAGTTTCCGGTTACCCGGTGCCGTTCCTCGTCCGGGGGCAAAATCAGCGAGAGAAGATTGAACTCGCCCGCGCACTGATCAGACATGCATTCATGCGCGCGGTGCCCTGGCTTCCGGCGGACCCACTGGGGCTTGGGCGTGTTGGTAGCCGTCCTGGTGGCCGCAACTCCGGCTTTGGTGGCGCAGACGCCCGCCTACCGGGCCATCGATCTGGTGAACGCGGCGTCCAATACCCCCACGCCGCTAAGCCCCGGCACGATCGCCACTCTTTACGGCACCAACCTGGCCTTTACGACGCGCCAGCAAACTCCCGACGACATCACCGCGAACACGCTTCCCGCGACTTTGCCGGGCACCGGGGTCCGGGTGTTTATCAGCAACCAGCCGGCGCATCTCTACTACGTGTCGCCCACGCAGATTAACCTTGTCATCCCGGTCAATCTCCCGCCGGGTGAGGGCGTGCTGGACCTGCTGCTAGACGGGCGGCGCGGCCCCACCATCCCGATCACTCTAGTGGCCGAAGCGCCAGAGTTCTTCCTGGGTGATGGCCGCTTTATCGCCGCCACCAATGTCCAAAATCAGCCGCTAACACCGGATCGCACGGCCCAACCCGGCGACGTGGTGGTGCTTTACGCCACTGGTTTGGGGCGCACCACGCCCAGCCTGATGCCGGGGCAGTTGGCCCTGCAGGCCACTTCCATCGCGCGCCTGCCCCAGTTCCGGGTCCAGATTGAGGGCCGCCTGGTGGAGGCGGAAAACATCCTGTATGCCGGGCTATCGCCGGGCTTCGCAGGGCTGTACCAGATCAACCTCCGCCTGCCGCCGGACACCCCGGCCAATCCGGAAGTCCGCATGGGGTTTGACAACATCACCAGCCAGCCGGGCACCCGCCTGCGCGTTGGCCGGTAGCCTGGCATGACCTGGTATCGCCCAATGGAAACTCCACCGCGGACTGCTAAAACAGCATCCGCTGCGGCAGCTTCTGGCGGAAGATGCCGAAGTACTCGAAGGCCCGGTCGGTGGCGACTCGGCCTCGGGGAGTGCGGTCGATGAAGCCCAGTTGGATCAGGTAGGGCTCATAGACCTCTTCGATGGTGGCCGATTCTTCGTCGATCGAAGCCGCGATCGTATTGACGCCCACGGGGCCGCCGCCGTACTTGTCGCAGATGGTCATCATGATCTTCTGGTCGATCTCATCCAGGCCAAAACGGTCGACGTCCAGCAGATCCAGCGCCGTCACCGCTACCTCATGCGTCACCGCGCCGCCCGCGCGCACCTGGGCATAGTCCCGGACGCGGCGTAAGAGCCGATTGGCGATGCGTGGCGTCCCACGGCTACGGCGGGCCACCTCGGCGGCGGCTTCGGCATCGACCTCAATCCCCAAAATGCCTGCTGAGCGCAGGACAATCCTGGCCAGGTCTTGCGCCGAATAGTGATCCAGGCGCAGCACCAACCCAAAGCGGCCGCGCAACGGAGCACTGACCAAGCCCTGCCGGGTGGTCGCTCCGATCGCAGTGAACTTGGGCACGGGCAAGGTAT
>JBIKMK010000672.1:0-2905 GCA_044359315.1 Bryobacteraceae bacterium
CCGGTGGGATAAACCGCGTCAGGCGGCGAATAGACCTGCACCTCAAAACCCCGGTACCCATCCGGAGTGCCGCGCAGGAAAACCCCTCCGTTGACGTGGCCGATCGACTTCACCGCCAGCGTCAGATCAAAGTCCAAGAATGTCGGCGAGGCATAGAGAATGCCATCGCCTTTCTCGCCCCGGATCAGACCGTCGCGCCGGGTCCATTGGGCCGTGTTGCCGGGCCGCGCGGACCATTCCACCGTTTCGAGATCCCGGTAGGAAGTGACGGCCGCCATCGGCTCAATCTCGACGTTCCGGATCTGGTAGCGGTGGCCCAGGTCAGGGAACAGGATGTAGCCCCGGAACAGGCGTTCTTCCGGCACCAGCGTGTCCTGCACTTCCACGCCGTCGATCCACACATGCAGCCGCCGTTCGATCAGCGTGATCTCCACCTTGTGCCACTGGCCGAAGCTGGCGCCGGGCCATTTGGTGGGCGGGGCGATGCCGGCGAGGGCTCCGGTGACGTGGGGGGTGACCTTCTCGTGAAAGTCGTGCGCCAGCATGATGGGGACGCCGGTGCGCATGGGCTTGCCGACGCGCGGCGCGCGCAACACCACTGCCGCTTCTGACCAGCGGGCGAGGTTGTAGTCAAACTTCAGCCGGACATTCTCATACTCGCGGTCCGTGCGGAGCCAGTTGCCGTAGCCGGAGGCTTCGCAAGTGATCCCCTGGTCGGTGATCGCGAACTTCGGCGCCGGACCTTCCGGTACCCAGGCGGCCACGAATAAAGCAAGAGTGAGGGCGCTCAAGCCGTTAGGATAGCCCTATGGAGCAACTCCGTGTCAGCAGCTGGACCGAATTGATCGACCGGCTGTATGAAGGCTCATGGCATCCCGAGCATGGCCGCTTCCGCTCGCCCTATGTCTTCCGCGGCCTGCCCGACTTCCGGTATGACCGGCGCACGTCGCTGTGCCGGTTGGGGGGCGACTTTGCGAGCGTCGAAGATGATCTGCTGCGCAACTTCCGGAAGTACGCGCACCGGTCGGAATCGCCCGGCGGGTCCTGGTGGAACTGGTTGGCGCTGGCGCAGCATCATGGCCTGCCGACACGGTTGCTCGATTGGACGTTCTCCCCGTTTGTGGCGCTGCACTTCGCGGTGGAGAAGTTTGACCTGTTCCACCTGGACGGGGTGGTCTGGTGCATCAACTTTGTCGAACTGCGGCGATTTCTGCCAACGCCGCTGGAAGAGATGCTGGAGGCGGATGGCGCTTCCGTGATGACGGCGCACATGCTGGACCGGTATGCGCGGTCGTTGCCCGAATTTGATCAGCGCATCCAGGAGTCCTTTGCCGTCCACGAAAGTGAGCCGCGCAAGGATTGCGTCATCTTTTTTGAGCCGCCCTCGCTGGACGAACGCATCGTCAACCAGAGCGCGCTGTTCTCGATGATGTCGTCCCCCGCGCTGCAACTGGAGGACTGGCTGCGGGAGCATGAGCGGGAGAATCCGCGCCTGTGCCGCAAGATCGTCATTCCGGCGTCGCTGAAATGGGAGATCCGCGACAAACTGGACATGGCCAACATCACCGAGCGCGTGGTGTTTCCGGGTCTCGATGGCTTAAGCGCCTACCTGAAGCGCTACTACTCGCCCATGCAGATGATCCAGGTGGATGGCCACGGGGCCCGCATCACGCGGATGGAAAATGCCCGCATCTGGGTGGAACTGGCCGATGGCCAAACCGTGGAACTGACGACGCGTGAAGGCGGCCAGTGGTGGGATGAAAGCCGCCAGCGCCCAGTCACCGTCGTCTCGCGGCCCACCTGAGAACCCGCGCGCGGGACGCCGAAGGGCTGGGAGTACAATAAAGAAAGCGGGTGGGATGGCCGAGCGGTTTAAGGCACCGGTCTTGAAAACCGTCGTTGTCGAAAGGCAACCGTGAGTTCGAATCTCACTCCCACCGCCATTCCTCACCGATTGGCGCCGCACCCCGGGTACAGCCTCCCTGCGGCACCAGATGGCGGGCCGCGCTACCATGGAGGCACACGATGTCTGTTTTGGAAAACGTAGCCGTTCTGGCTGCGAGTTCGACTCCCACCACCGAGTTTGCGGCCCGCATCCGCACCGAAGCGATTCCGGTCAACCCCAACTTCTCCTACTACTTTCTGGATTTGACCCCCAGCGAGGATGACTTGAAGGAGCTGGTGGTGGAACCGGTCACCGGTCTGCCGCCGCGCATTCTGGAATTGCTGCCGCCGGTGCAGATGCTGTTTGTGCCGTTTCTGGAGCTCCAAACCGCCAAGCATTCCGGCAGCCGCACCAACGGGCGGCGCGGAACCGAAGTGGTCACCAACCAGCGTCCGGCAAAGCCGCTGACGCACACGCGAGTGACGGCGGAAGCGGGCGAAGCGCTGCTGTTCTCGATGGATGAGCGTGATACGGGCGAATGCCACTACCGCTTCTTCCAAGGGATCGCGACGATGGTGGCGGAACGCTGGCCGGATGAGCTGGAAAAGAACTACGTCGGCCTGGTCCGGCAGGAACTGCGCGCCAACGTGCATGGCGAAGTGGACGAAGCCAGCTGGGAAAAAAAGATCGCCCTGGTGGAACGCTCCGCCGCGCACGGCACGACGAAAGCGCTGCGGGAGTACGCGCGGCAATCGTTTATCGATACGCTGACGCTGTACTTGCATGGCATCTGCTGCGATCTGGATGTCGATACGGGCCCCCGGCAGTTGGCCAGCCGGCATTTGCGGAAGCGTCTGGACATGCTGGCCGCGGCGTTTCCGCCGCCTAAGGGCTATGCGGTGTTTCCGGAAGACCTGAAGAACTAGGTGCAGTGGCGGCGCAGGCCGCAGGCTGGCCGGAGCAAGTTGGGCACAGATCCTCCGGTTCCGGATTTAGCACAGGCTACTCAGCAGGGCTGAA
>JBIKMK010000674.1:0-2898 GCA_044359315.1 Bryobacteraceae bacterium
GGCTCCAACCAGTTCCATGGATCGCTTTACGAGTTCCACCGCAACGTCAAGACAGCGGCCAACGACTGGTTCTCCAACCGTTCGGGGCTGAAGCGCGAAAACCTGATCCGCAATCAGTACGGTGCGTCGCTGGGCGGCCGCATCATCAAGGATCGGATTTTCTTCTTCGCCAACTGGGAAGAACGTAAGGACCGTTCGGCCAGTGCCGTCTCCCGCAACGTCCCCACCGAGACCCTGAAGCAGGGCATCGTGCAGTTCCGCCTGAACAACGGACAGATCGGCCAGTTGACGCCCAATGAAGTGAGATCGCTGGATCCGCTCGGGATCGGCTACAGCCCGGCGATGCAGGGCATCATGAGGCAGTATCCGGTGGCCAATGACTTGCAGTCTGGCTCCGACCGCGGCCTGAACTTCGGCGTCTTTCGCTTTAATGCGCCGCTGACGCGCAACGACAAGGCCTATGTGGCCAAGATGGACTTCAACCTGGACCGCTCCGCCAAGCACACCCTGATGCTGCGCGGCACGCTGGGCAACAACGTTCGCGATGAGGTGCTGGCGCAGTTCCCCGGACAGGACGCGGCGGCCAAGAACCTGGACAACTCCAAAGGTCTGGCGGCCCGCTACACGGCGGTGATTTCGCCATCGCTGGTGAATGTGTTTAGCTACGGCTTCACGCGGTTGGGCATTGCCCAGTCCGGTACATCGGGTGCGTCGCTTACCTTTGACGGCTTGTCGACGCTGCAAAACTTCACCCGTGGCTTTGGCCGCATCATCCCCACCACCAACCTGGTGAACGATCTCACCTGGACCAAGGGCACCCACACGGTACAAACTGGCGTCAACTTCCGCCTGGTGCAGAATGATCGTAACTCCTTCGCCAATTCCTATCCCGCCTACTCCTTCGGCCGCAACACGCTGCGGGGCTTGGGTGCGGACATCACGGATGCCTTGAACGTGTATTTGAAGCAGCGCTCCGGCAATTCCGCCTTGGCGCTCGCCGAGATTCAACCGGCGCAGCGCGCCCTGGGTGGGCTCTACGGGCTGCTCAATAGCTATTCCGCTACCTACAACTTCGGCCGTGACGGCAAGGCGGTTCCGTTTGGTGAGCCTCTGTCCCGCAGCTTCGGCACGCGCGAATATGAGTTCTACATTCAGGACACCTGGAAGATGCGCCGCGACCTGACGCTGACCTATGGCCTGCGCTACGGCAGCTATCAGGTCCCCTACGAACGCGGTGGCGTGCAGGTGGTGCCCACGACGGGCCTGGACGTCTACTTCGCCGAACGTGTCGGCGCCTCCAATGCCGGCATCTCCGGTGCCCGGATGCCGAACGCCGCTCTCACCTATGTGCTGGGTGGTCCGGTCAACAATGGCCAAGGCTGGTACCAGCGCGACAACAACAATTTCGCCCCGCGCTTCAACTTTGCTTACGCGCCGGTCAGCGATAGCGTCTTCGGCAAGATGTTCGGCAAGGGCAGCGTCATCCGCGGTGGAGCGTCGATGCTCTACGACCGCTACGGCAGCGACATGGTGCTGAACTTCGACCGCGCCGGATCCCCCGGTCTGGCCAGCCCGGTCACCCAGCCCCGCAATACCAACTTCACGGATTCGGCCCGCTACAACGGCACCACGTTCCCGACGCTGCCGACGGCCCCGGCCGCTGCTTTCCCCTTTACGCCCCCCACGATTCTGGGCGGCTTCGGCTCCTTCTCGGGCGTCTTCCCCAACCTGGTGGCCCCGTATTCGATGCTGCTGAACCTAAGCTACGCCCGGCAGTTGCCCAGCAAGATGACCATCGAGGTGGGCTACGTCGGCCGCCTGGCTCGCAAGAGCCTGGTGCAGGTGGACGTGTTCCAGCCGCTGACGCAGTTCAAGGACCCCAGATCGGGCCAGACCTGGGCGCAGGCGGCCGGTGTGTTGCGTGACGCCTTCGAGAAGGGCTTAACCCCGGCTCAAGTTCGCGCCAACCCCGGTTTGCTGCCCAACGTTCCGTTCATCGAGAACGTCTTCGGCAAGGCCGCCAACCGCACCTTCCCCGGCAGTGCCACGGCCAACTATTTCCACACCACCTACGGCACCTACGGCGGCAGCGATCTGGATGCCTTGAACGACATGGATCGTGAACGCCTGCCCGACGGCAGCTGCATCAGCGCCTTTGGCTGCAATACGTTCTTCGCGCTGCAGAACGCTGGCAATGTGGCCTGGTCCAATGCGGGACGCAGTTCGTTCCACGGCGGCCAGTTGGTGCTGCGCCGCGCGGTCAGCAATGGTTGGGGCTTTGACTTCAACTACACCCTGTCGCACTCCATCGACATCGCCTCCACCGCGGAATCAGCCTCTGGCACCGCCGGCGGCGTCATCCAGGATTCGTTCAATCCGAACGCCTTCCGTGGTTCGTCCGACTTTGACCAGCGCCACAACATCACGGCCAACACCGTGGTGGAACTGCCGTTCGGCAAAGGCAAAGCGATTCTCAACGGTGCCCCCAGCTGGCTGAACCAGATTGTCGGCGGCTGGCAGACCTCCATGCTGTGGCGCTTCCGCTCCGGTTTGCCGACGGTGATCACCAACGGCGGCATCTACCCCACCAACTACTTGAACTCGGCCATTGCCATGCTGCGGCCCGGGACAGCGATGCCCGAAAATGGCGTCGGGTACAATCAAGCAGGGAACCCCAGTCTGTTCCGGGCAACCAATGCGGCGGCCAACGCCTTCATGGGTCAATACCCGGGATCTACTGGAACCCGCTCAATCCTGCGTATGGCGCCGATGTCGAATTTCGACCTTTCGTTGGGCAAATACTTCTCGCTGCCCTTTGAAGGACACCGCGTGCAGGTGCGTGCTGAAGCGTTCAACGCCTTCAATAACGTCAACTTCACCACGGCCAGCCTGTCGCTG
>JBIKMK010000675.1:0-2893 GCA_044359315.1 Bryobacteraceae bacterium
CGATGTCTGGTTCTTGGTGAGCCCATAAATATTGTTGTCCAGCAGCAGGATCGTCAGGTCCATGTTGTAGCGGATCGTGTGGATCCAGTGCGCCGTGCCGATGGCGCAGCAATCGCCATCGCCCGTCACGACAAACATGTGCAGATCCGGCCGCCGGCTGCGCACGCCGCAAGCCACCGGGAAAGCGCGCCCGTGGAGGCCGTGGAAGCCGTAGGTCTTCATGTAATGCGGGAACCGGCTGGAGCAGCCGATACCGGACACAACCACCGTCTTTTCCGGCGGCAACTGCTTGTCGCGCGCCACTTGTTGCACTGCGTTGAGTACCGCGTGGTCGCCGCACCCGGGGCACCAGCGGGCGGGTACGCCCTGATAGTCCTGCAACGTGCAGTTGCGCGTCGGCGCTTCTGCCTCCCACTCCTGGCGTAGTCCGGACATAGTTCTAGCTCTCCTGCCTTAGCATTTCAAGACGGCGCCGCAGTTCCGCCACGATCCGGGACGGCGGAATCGGGCTCCCCGGCACCTGGGACCAGCAATCGATATCGATCAGGGTCTGCGATCGCAGCAGTTGCGCCAGCTGAGAATAGCGGCGGCTTTCCGGCGTGATGAAGGCGGCGTCCACCGGGTCACTGTAGTTCACCTCCACCGTCAGTACCTTCCGGAAGCAGCCGAAAATCTGTTTCAGGCCGGGCTCCATCGGCGACAGGAACCGCAGGTGCAGTGAGGACACCCGGTGCCCTTCCGCCCGCAGTTGATCCACCGCTTCTTCAATACAGCCCAAGGTGGAGCCCCAGCCAACCACCAGTAAGTCGCCCTCCGCACTGCCATGGACCTGTGGCGGATGCAGCGCACTTTTCAGGACGGCCAGCTTGCGGCTGCGCATCTCCATGCTCTTCTGATTGATCGCCGATTCGTAAGCCACGTGGCTGGCTTCATCGTGCGCCAGACCGGTCAACACATACTCGCCACCGCGTTGGCCCGGGATCGGCCGCCGGGAGAGGCCGGTCTCGGGATCCCAGGCAAAGGGGGGCACGGACTGGTCCCACGCCGCCTGTTCCACGGGAGCCGCCAGCCAGGAGCTTTGTAGTTGCGGTTTCGGGAACGGCTGCTGCCCGGTGGCCAGATTCGCATCCGATAGGATCATCACCGGCCCCCGGAAGTCCTCCGCCAACCGTCGCGCGGTGACCACGAAGTGAAAGCATTCCTCGATGGTGGCTGGGGCCATGATGATCTTCGGGCTGTCACCAGGTGAAGCGTAGAGCGCCGCCAACAGATCGCCCTGTTCAACTTTCGTGGGCAGGCCAGTGGACGGGCCGCCGCGTTGAACGACAATCACCACCAGCGGCACTTCAGCCATCACCGCGTATCCCAGAAACTCCGTCTTCAGGGCCAGGCCCGGGCCCGAGGTAATCGTCACCGCTGTCTTGCCTGCATAGGAGCAGCCAATGGCGAAACCGATGGCCGCGATTTCATCTTCGGCCTGGTGCACAAAGCCACCGGCTTCCTGGAGGGCATTCGCCAGGAAGTGAGAAGCCGAGGTTGCGGGTGTGATGGGGTACATGGAGCAGACTTCAATCCCCGCCGCCATGATGCCCAGCGCCAGCGCTTGATTGCCATTCATCACCACCATCGGTTGGGCGTGCTTGTGGGCCGGCACGCGAAAGCGCTGTTGCACGTTCGCGAGCGTCCAAGCGTAACCGTCGGCGAAAAGGGCCAGGTTCTTCTCGATCGCAGCGTCGCCTTTTCGGGAAAAGCGCCGGGTGATGTTCTCCCGCACTGTGGCGGCATCGAGATCATAGATGGCGCACAGCAGGCCGAGGGCCCACATGTTTTTACCCTTTTGGGGATCGTCGGTGTGCTTGCGGCACTGCGCCTCAATCGGCGCCTCGATCACGGTGTAGCCCCGACGGCGAAAGTCCTCGATCGCTTCCTGGTAGCGGCGGCGGATCTCGTCATCGGAGTGTTCCGCCCACGTGCGGTCGACAAACACGATCGTGCCGGAGTGGAGCGCCCCGGCGTCGATGCGGCTATACAGTACCTGTTCATTCAGGGCCACCACGATGTCGGCATGGTCGCCCGCATTGGTGATCGCATTGGAACCCAGCCGGATGCGGTTGCCACTGGCCCCGGCGCGGGAGCGGCTGGGTGGTTCGATCTCAGCGGGAATGATCTCGACGGTCCAGATGCCGTTGCCATTCCGCGCCACCAGATCGGCGAACATCTGCCCGCAAGTTTGCGCCCCTTCCCCGGAGTCGCTGACGATCTCGACGATGTGCTGATCAACCACACGGACAGTGCTGGTGGATGGAGTGGCTTCTAAGTCGGCCAGAGTGGTGGACATCGGCTAATTGCCTCCCGGCGTAGATTCAAGGACCATTCGGAAACCGTCTGTCATGTGGTGGCGGCCATCCGGGTCGATCAACAGAGCTTCGACGTGCTCAGCCTGGGCGAGCGCCATCCCCTTTTCCGGCCCGAGGATGAAGATGCCTTTGGCGATCACCACGCCCTGTTCCGCCGTCGCCGCCAGCACGCTAACCGAGGCCGCCGCACGTGCGGGCCAACCGGAGCGGACATCGATGATGTGGTGATAACGGACCCCGTCGACGATCCGGAACCGCTCATAATCGCCCGAGGTCACCAAGGCCTGATCGCGTGGCTGCACCCGGCCCAGCAGCCGACCGCGGTCCTGGCGGGGATGCTGAATCCCCAATCGCCAGGGGACTCCGTGGCGGTCGCCGGAAACACGCACATCGCCTCCGCCATCCACCATTGCGTTGCCAAAGCCCGCTTGGGTCAACACTTGGACGGCGCGATCCACCGCGTAGCCTTTCGCGATGCCGCCCAGACCGATACTCATCTGGGCTTCCGGCAGGAACACGCGATTGCCCTCAATCTG
>JBIKMK010000141.1:0-8504 GCA_044359315.1 Bryobacteraceae bacterium
CCGGGCACTGACCACCGATGGGTCCGCCACGCTGGTCAACGGCGCTTCCGATTGGGTGTATGAAGAAGAGCTGAACGTGCGCGACGGCTTCCGCTGGTCCCCCGATGGCCAAAGCCTGGCCTTCTGGCAGTTCGACGTAACCGGCGTAGAACAGTTCGCGCTGATTGACAACACCAGCGCCCTGTATCCCAAGATCACCAACATTCCCTACCCCAAAACGGGCACCAAGAATTCCGCCGTCCGCGTCGGCGTCATTGGCGTGGGCGGCGGTGAGCCACGGTGGATGCAGATTCCCGGGGATCCGCGCGAGCATTACATCTTCCGGGTGGAGTGGCTGGAACGCGAACCGGCCCTAGCGATTGGCCAGTTGAACCGGCTGCAGAATACCGCGACCGTCTTCATGGCCGATCCCCGCACGGGCGTGGCCAAGACCATGTTTCAGGACCGGGACGCCGCCTGGGTGGACGTGCATCATCGCGGCAATGAACTGGATGGTTTCGACTGGCTGAATCAAGGCAAGAACCTTCTCTGGCTCAGCGAGCGTGATGGCTGGAGCCATGCCTACTCTGTGCCCCGTGAAGGCGGCGCGCCCGTGCTGGTGACGCCCGGTGCTGGAGACGTGCTCTCCGTGCAGGCCGTGGACCCGGAAAGCAAATGGATCTACTACACGGCATCACCTGAGAACGCCACGCAGCGCTATCTTTACCGCGCTGCCATCGACCGGCCCGGGCCGGCGGTTCGGCTCACTCCAGCGGATCAACCCGGGACGCACCTGTACAACATCTCACCCAGCGGCCAATGGGCGTTTCACACCTATTCCCGGTTTGATCAACCGCCAGTGATCGACCTGGTCAGCTTGCCCGATCACAAGCCAGTTCGTGTGCTGGAAGACAATGCCCTCCTGCGCGCCAATACCGCGGCCTCACTGGACCCTCCGGCTGAGTTTCTGCAACTCAAGCTGGGCAATGGCACGACGCTCGATGGCTGGCTGTTGAAGCCGCGCCGCTTTGACCCGGCCAAGAAGTATCCGCTGATCGTCTACGTGTACGGAGAACCGGCCAGCGTCACGGTGGTGGATTCCTGGGCCGGCACGTCGGGCCTGTTTCATCGAGCGCTAGCCGAAGATGGCTACCTGGTGGCGAGCTTCGACAATCGCGGCACGCCCGCGCCCAAGGGCCGCGCGTGGCGCAAGGTGATCTATGGCGCCGTTGGAGTACTGTCCGCACAGGAGCAAGCGGAGGCCGTTACAGCACTGGCGCGCACGCGGTCCTACGTGGATGTCTCCCGCGTGGGGGTCTGGGGCTGGAGCGGAGGCGGCTCCAACACGCTGAACCTGATGTTCCGCTCACCGGACCTGTTTCGAGTGGGTGTCTCGGTGGCACCGGTACCCGATCAACGGCTCTACGACACGATCTATCAGGAGCGGTACATGGGCCTGCCGTCCACCAATGAAGACGGCTACCGCAGCGGGTCGCCGATCAACTTCGCCGAGGGGCTGCGCGGCAAACTGCTGATCGTCCATGGCTCCGGCGATGACAACGTCCACTATCAGGGCACGGAAAAGTTGGTGAATCGGTTGATCGAACTGGGCAAGCCATTTGATTTGATGGCCTATCCGAACCGCACGCACTCCATTTCAGAAGGCCGGGGCACGACGCTCCACATCTACAGCTTGATCGCCCGCTACCTGACGGACCATTTGCCGGCGGGGCCGAGGTAACGCGCATGCCAGCCAAACAGGACATGAGTGGGGGAATCCTGCCCGGACAACGGCAATCCCCGTTTGGAAGAGGTACCTTCCTGAGACGGCGGGATCTCCTGGGTGGAGCGGTAGTGGCTGGTGGGGCCGTGCTGGCTGGTGGGGCCGCGCGAGCAGCCACGACGCGGCCCAACATCGTCGTTGTGCTGATGGACGATTTGCGTTGGGATGAGCTGCATTGCACCGGGCATCCGTTCGCGCTCACCCCGAATATTGACCGGTTGGCGGGCGAGGGCGTGACGTTCCGTAACGCCTTCGTCACCTCGCCGCTCTGTTCGCCCAGCCGGGCCTGTTTCCTCACCGGGCAATACGCACACCACCACGGGATCACCGACAATACGGATCGCAGCCCGGCCAGCCATCGCCTGCAAACCGTTCCCCGGATCCTACAGACCAGCGGTTATGAAACGGCGTTTATTGGCAAGTGGCACATGGGTGTAGACGACTCACCGCGGCCGGGCTTTGACCGCTGGGTTGGCTTCCCCGGGCAGGGCACATACTTTGACCCGGTGCTCAACGTTGACGGTCAGCGCGTCAAGCGGCCCGGTTTCACCACCGACCTGCTGACCGAGTACGCCGTCGACCTTATCCGAAAACCGCGCCAGAAGCCGTTCTGCCTTTGGCTGCCCCACAAGTCGGTTCACCCGGAGATTCAGCAAATGGCCGATGGCAGCATCAGCGATCCCAACGGTGGGTTGTTCATTCCCGCCTCCCGGCACAAGTCTCTGTTTGCGGCGGCGCCGGTGACCAGACGGCCCAACGCAGGCAAGGCACCGGTGGGCAAACCGGCGCTGGAACGAAAGATCGGCCAGCTACCCCCGTTGGGGCCTACGACGGGCACCGATGATGAGACCATCCGCAATCGGGCCCGCATGCTGAAGTCCGTTGACGAAGGCGTCGGACAACTGCGCGCCGCGTTGGAACAGGCCGGGCAACTGGACAACACGGTATTCGTCTTTACAAGCGACGAAGGCTACTTCTTTGGCGAGCACGGCCTGAGCATCGAGCGGCGGCTGGCTTACGAAGAGTCCATCCGGATCCCGATGATCATCCGCTACCCGAAGCGGATCCGCGCGGGTAGCCGCATCGATGAGATGGCGCTGGGCATTGATCTTGCCCCCACGTTGCTTGAATTGGCCGGCGCGAAGACCGTTGCACCGATGGATGGCCGCTCCCTGGTGCCGCTGCTTGAACGGCGCCCAACCGCATGGCGAAAATCGTTCCTGATTGAGTACTTCTCCGACCGGACCATGGAGCGCATGGCGAACATGGGCTATCAGGCGGTGCGGACAACACGCTGGAAGTACATCCACTACCGGGAGCTTGAAGGTGCGGACGAGCTATACGATCTGCAGAGCGATCCCTACGAGATGAAGAACCTGATCAATGATGCCGGCTCCGGTGGAGCCTTGAATTCCCTGCGGGCGGACTTGCAACAACTGGCGCGGTGAAGGCACGCCTTTCCGATCCGGAGCCACCTTCAGCCCCAAGGTATCGGTGCCGCGGACAGGCACGCCAACTTTGTGCGCAAAACTGGCATGCTGGAGCGAATGCGGAATTATTTTCTAGCCATCATGGTTTGCTGCTCGGTGTGGGCGCAGTCGCCGGACCCCCGGCATATCGTCCAGGGTTCCATCATCCCGGATGAGGTGTATGCCGACCAGCCCTATGTCGTCAAGACCAACGATGGTGCCTGGCTGTGCGTGATCACCACCGGAGTGGGCGTGGAGGGTGCCGGTGGGCAGCATGTCATCAGCCTCCGCAGCACGGACCGCGGGCAGACTTGGGAAAAGCCGGTTGACGTCGAGCCCGCCAAGGGCCCCGAGGCATCTTACGCCGTGGTGCTGAAGGTGCCAACCGGGCGGGTGTATGTCTTCTATAACCACAACACCGACAATGTCCGCTCGGTGATTGCGGACAAGCCAACTTACAAAGACGGACTGAACCGGCGCGTCGACAGCTTGGGCCACTTTGTCTTCAAGTACTCCGACGACCACGGCCGCACGTGGTCCGCCCAGCGCTACGAGATTCCGCAGCGTGATTTTGAGATTGACCGCCAGAACCCATATCAAGGCAAGCTGAAGTTCTTCTGGACCGTCGGCAAAGCATTTGCCCACCAGGGTGCAGGCTACGTCCCGCTGCACAAAGTCGGCGGCTTCGGCGAAGGCTTCTTTACTTCCAGCGAAGGCGTACTGCTGCGCAGCGCGAACATCCTCACCGAACGCGACGCAGCAAAGATCAAGTGGGAGACGCTGCCCGAAGGCGACATCGGCATCCGCGCACCCGCGGGCGGTGGACCGATTGCCGAAGAGCAGTCTTTTTCCATCCTGAGCGACGGCTCCATCTTTTGCGTCTTCCGGACCATCGATGGCCACTCCGCCTTCACCTATAGCCGCGATGGCGGACGCACCTGGGAACCGTCTCAATACATGCGCTACGCCAATGGCCGCTTGATGAAGCATCCGCGAGCAGCCAACTTTGCCTGGCGTTGTGAGAATGGCAAGTTCCTCTACTGGTTCCACAACCACGGCGGACGCTTCATTCGGGAGCATCCCAACCGCCGTACCATCGCCTACGAAGAGCGCAATCCGGTGTGGCTGGTGGGAGGCGTGGAAGCTGATTCGCCGCGCGGCAAGGTGATCCGCTGGTCGCAGCCGGAGATCGTGCTCTATGATGACGATCCGATCGTCCGCATGAGCTATCCCGACCTGGTGGAGGATGGCGGCAACTACTATCTGACGGAGACCCAGAAGGACGTCGCCCGGGTCCACAAGATAGACCCGAAACTGCTTGAAGGTCTATGGAATCAGTTCGACGCGAAGGGTGTGGCTCGCGAGGGACAGGTATTGGATCTTTCGGGCACCATGCCCGCCACCGCCAAGGCACCTGAGTTCCCCCAGTTCTACCGGCGGTCCCAACGGGCGGACCATGGCCTGGAAGATTTGCGGGCGGGGTTCTCGCTTGATCTCTGGGTCGAGCTCACCTCCGGCGCGCCGGGGCAGGTACTGGTGGACAATCGGACGCCCGACGGCAAGGGGTTCGCACTGGTGACCAAGGCCGGTGGTGCATTCGAGCTGACGATGAATGACGGGCGGACGGAAAGCCGCTGGGCCTCTGATCCGGGCACGCTACAACCAGGAAAACGCCAGCATGTGGCGGTGGTGGTGGATGGCGGGTCGAAGGTGATCACCTTCATCACCGACGGCCTCCTGAATGACGGCGGCGAAGCGCGACAGTTCGGCTGGGGACGCTTCAGCCCGCATTTGCGTTCAGCGCAGGGCGGAGAGAACGTCACCCTCAACCCGCAACTGGTGAAGCAGCTGCGGGTCTATAAGCGGGCCTTGCGCACGTCCGAAGCGATTGCGGCCTACCGTGCCGGGAACTGATTCCGCAACCCAGCCGGCCAACGCGACCGTAGCCGATTCTGTCCCGCGAAGTGCGTTGAGCAATCCGGGCGATGGAAGGCGCGCGGCCACCACTTGCGCAGCCGCCCGCCTGAGCGAGCACCGCTGCCCTGCCCGGCTATTGTGTCCGCTCCACGGTCACCCGTCCCGGCTTGACCGGAGCCACGCGCTGGCGCAGGCCATCGGGCCACTCTACTTGCAAATAGTCGATTTCGCTGCCGACGCCAAAGTGCACCTCCGGCGAGTTCGCGCTGAGGTAACTGCCGGCGCGGGAACAGCGGCGCCATAGCGTTGGCCGGCCCCGGCGAAACAGGCCCACACGCGCGCCCTCGGCATGGCCGCCGGCCAGCAGAACGGTCACGGACTGGCCCTGGGGCGGCTTCCGGTTCATGAGTAAGCGCACCGGGCCGTTGCTGTTGTTCACCACGATATCCAGGTCGCCATCCTGATCCAGGTCGCCAAAAGCGGCACCGCGGCTGGCGTCCGCCACGGCGAGACTGGCGGTGCGGATCTCTTCGAACACTCCTCCGTTCTGCCGGAATAGCTGATTGCGCTGGCCATAGGGGTAAGCGCCGGGAAGGTCGAGCATTTTGACGGAGCCGTTGGCAACAAACAGGTCCAATTGGCCATCATGGTCAAAATCCGCCCATCCCAGCCCAAAGCCCGTGAAGGGAAGGCTGGCCGCGGTGAGGCGCTTGGCGGCCGTGACATAGCGGAACTCGGCCTGGCCATCGTTCTCATACAGCGACAACCCTTCGCCCATCAGGTTGGCCACGGCCAGATCCTCATCGCCATCGCCGTCAAAGTCCGCCGCGGCCACACCCATGCCGGCTCGCGCACGGCCCTGGTCGTCGTAGGCCACGCCGGCAATGAGTGCGGTCTCCTCAAACCGTCCTTCGCCGCGGTTCATCCAGAGGTGGTTGGGGGTACCGTCGTTCGTCACGTAGGCATCCAGCCGGCCGTCCTGATTGAAGTCGGCGATGGCGATGCCCAGTCCCGCTCCCGCGGCGGAACCCAAGCCGCTGGCCCGGGATTGGTCACTGAAGTGGCCGGTGCCGTCATTGCGGAAGTACCGGGCGGGCAGGGGGTGATAGACCGCGGGCTGGCAGTAGTCGAGGCGGTTGCGGGCATCGGGACATTTTTTGTTGGTGGCGATCGTGAAGTCCACGTAGCTGAGCACCAGCAAATCCAGGTCTCCATCACCATCGGCATCAAAGAAAGCAGCGGCGGTCGAAATACGGCTGTCCATTCCGCCCTCGCCCAGGCCCGCTGCCTTGGTGACGTCGCTGAACCGCCCATCGCCCCGGTTCCGATACAGGATCATGCGGTTGACGCCAGTGACCAGCAAGTCCGGATGGCCGTCGTTGTCATAGTCGCCCACCGCCGCGCCCAATGAATAGCCAGTGGCCGCCACGCCCGCCCGAGCGGTGACGTCCACGAAGCGAAGGGCCTTTTCTTCCACCAGCATATTGCGGAACAGCCGGTTGGACGTGGAGGCGGCGGGCGGGCGGAAGCCGGCGCGCGCAGGATTGAGGGCAGCACCCTGCAGGAGGTAAACGTCCAGGTCGCCGTCACCGTCGTAATCAATCAGCGCCACGCCGGACCCCAACGATTCCGGCAGGTAGTAGTCGCCCGTGCCGCCGTGATCGTGGCGGAAGAT
The DNA here is from genome assembly GCA_044359315.1 of Bryobacteraceae bacterium. GTDB lineage: Bacteria > Acidobacteriota > Terriglobia > Bryobacterales > Bryobacteraceae > JAPKYZ01. The sequence goes on from JBIKMK010000141.1 coordinate 6,824, forward strand.
CAGGCCGCGCGACTGCGCTTCCTCGCTGAACCAGTCATTGCTCTGGCTGCCGGTGGCCGTGCTGTCATTGCCACTGGCGAAGCAGATCGCCAAGATAAGCAGCCAACTCTTTTTGTCCATAATGTTCTGCCAAGTCACGCGCAGCCTGGGCTTGCAAGACAGCTTCCCTCATCCTTCCCAGCTTCCGGTAGTGCTGGGCGTAGTAGTAGCGATACGCGGGTCCACGGTCATTGCCGAGCCCGATGGCGGCCTCAAAATATGGCCCTGCTTCGCTTGGCCGTACGGCCGAGAGCAGCCGTGCCAAGTTGAAATTGGCCTCACCGTGCCGGGGCTGCGCCGCTAGGGCGGCCCGCAAACGGCTCTCCGCTTCTGCCGTATCACCGCGTGCCTGCAACAGCGTACCCAGATTATTCAACGCGTCGGCGTAGTGCGGATTCAAGACGACGGCCTGGGCGAACTGCGCTTCCGCTTCCCGGCGGCGATAGGCCCCCAGAAGGACCAGCCCATAGTTGTAGTGCGCCTCCGGGCTACCGCTGCCCGCCTGCTTGAAACTGGCCGCAGCCTCCGCAAACTGCCCCAGCTTACCGTGGACCGCAATCAGGTTGACGTGGGCCTGCACCAAGGCCGGGTTGGCCTGCGCTGCGGCGCGATATCTGGCCACGGCCTCCGTTAAGCGGCCCGCTTCCTCCTCGCGTTTACCCGCCACAAGATGATCGAATGCACCCTGCGCCAGCGCGCGGACGCGGTGGAGCAGGGGGTCTTCAATCTCAACCGTTGTCCGGGCATGAAGGCGAAACTGCTGGAAGTGACGGTCAGCCTCTTCACGGCGGCCACTCCGCCGCAGCAGCAAGGCCAATTCATAATGGGCTTGCCCGTAACGCGGCTCAAGTTCCACCGCCTTGGCGAGATGCGGCACGGAATGGTGCCGCTTGCCCGCCAGATACTGCACGCGAGCCGAAGCGGGCGCTGCGGTTAATAACGCCTCAATGAGGGTGTCGGCTTCATCGGCTTGGCCGGCGGCAACCAACCACTCCGCCAACCGTAGGCGAGCCGGAAAATAGTCCGATGCTTCGCGCCAGTATCCGGATGGATCTTCGAACCGGGCGAGTGCTACATCTCCCTGCAGATACGCCCATGGCATCACAGACTGCGTGGCCACCCGTAAGGCGGTGTAGCAAGCGGCAGCTTCCGGGTAGCGCTGTTGTGCGTGCTCCGCTAAACAACGCTCCCCCTCGGCCGCCGCCAGCAGGAAACTAGAAAGCGAAACGCAGAGCAGCTTGAATCTGACGCGGGCTATAGGCGTTGTTGATGACACCGTAATTGACGTTCGTCCAAGACCCGTTCGGGTTGCGGAAGTTCGTGTTGTTGAGCACATTAAAGAACTCCCACCGAATATCAAAGTACCGTTTTTCGCTCACCGGGATGCGCTTGGTCAGGCCAAGATCCAAGTTAAAGAATCCCGGTCCCCAGGCAGAATTGCGCGCCGCGTTGCCGGGCGTTTGGGGCGCCGGCAGCCGGTAGGCTTGCAGGTTCAAGAAACGGAAACGGTCTTCCTTGGGTGAGATGCCGGTTTGCGGGTCGCCCACGCGGTCTGGCCGATAGGCGCCACCACCGGAGTTGGGCAGATAGGCATAGGCTTGGCGGGTGATCGGATCGTTGCCGCTGCCGCCCATGTTGACGT
>JBIKMK010000676.1:0-2887 GCA_044359315.1 Bryobacteraceae bacterium
TCTACTTCAGTTCGAATCACTCTCGGAACTGCGCGGGCCAACAGCCGGCCGTAGCGCTTCACATCAAATTCTTCCGCGGTTAGGCTCATGGCTTCCACTTCTCCTTGTCGTACTCGCTGTGCGTGAGGATGTGCTTGATATAGAGGATCTGCCGCCGGTAGTCGATGAAGGCGATTAGCCGGAACTTGTTTCCGCCCACATTGAACACGGTGAGTTCGCCGACAAAATCAACCGACCCGAAGGCCATCCGCAGCTCGGTCGGTGTCCACCACGTCGAAACCTGCACGGCATTGCACCAGTGTTGCAGCGGTGCTTGGGCCACCGGAAACCGGGCCACGAACTCCCGAACCTGCCGCTTACTGATCAGCCTCACATCTAGATGTTCCCAAAATGGGAATGGCGCTGCAACTTCTCTATCGCAAGGAAGGCCCAGCCCGAAACAGTTCCGCTGGGCGCCCTAGACCCGCGCCATCGCTGCCTGTGGCATCTTTCGCGACGCCGCCCAGGCGAAGCCCGCCGCAATTACGATCAGCCCGGCCACGCCCGCAAACACGCCACCCAACCCAAAATCCTGCTTCAGCGCACCAGCGGCCAGCACGCCCACGCCTCCCGCGAAGGTGTTCAGCATGTTCAACAGACCCTGCCCGGTGGATCGCTCATCAGCGGGCAGCATGTCGCACAACGCCGGTGTCTCACAGGCCATGCCGATGCCGCGCACTAGTGAGAAGGCCACGATCACGGAACTGACCATCGCCATGGAAGCGGGCACCGTAAAGATGACCAGCATCGGCGCGGCGACCAGATAGCAGGCCATCATCAGCACCAACCGCTGGCGGCGGCCGCTGCGCTTGACGATGCGGTCCGACAGCATCCCACCCAGAGCAATGCCCGTCACCGCCGAGACTTGCAGCGTGGCCGTGCCGGAGAAGCCCGCCACCGCCAGGCTTAAGCCAAAGGTCTCCCGAAAGTAGAGCGGCATCCAATTGAAGAACATCCACGTGCCCACCGCCATCAGCATCGCTTCGGTGGCCAGCAGCACAAAGGCCGGTTGCCGCAGCAGCGTGCTGAGTTGTGCGGCAATCGGACGGCGTTCCGCAACCACCCGCGGGCCGCTCCGCGCCGCCAAAGGAGTATCTTCCAGCCAGCGCCAGCAGACCAGCGCCAGCAGCAGGCCCACGCCGCCCAGCCACCAGAAGCTAACCCGCCAGCCAAACGCATCACCCAGGTATCCGGCCAGCGCGCCACCGGCAATCAGGCCCGCATTCAGGCCGCACATGTGCAGCGCCAGCGCCCGCCCCCGGCTGCCCGATTCGTGATGATCGGCCACCAGCCCCACGGCTGCGGGCAGATAAGCGCATTCCGCCAGGCCCAGCAAGGCCCGCGTGATCATCAGTTGCGTGGTGCTCTGCGCTAGGCCCGTCAGGATCGTGACGGCGCTCCAGGCGGCCAGGCTGGCCACCACCATCCGCTTGCGCGAGATGCGGTCCGCGAGCAGACCGGCCCACGGAGAGCAGGCGGCATAGCTCCACAGAAAGAACGTGCCGATGGCCCCCAGCTGCACATCGGTCAGTTGGAACTCCGCCCGCAGCAGCGGGAAGACCGACGAGATCGCCGCCCGGTCCGCGTAGTTCAGCGCACCGGCACAGGCCAGCAGGCCCGCAATCCGCCACCGGTGCGGCGAGCCCACTTCGGTTAGGCCTCGCCAGCCAGCGTCTTCAACTTGGCCAGATTGGCCTTGATGCCATGGACGCCATCAAAGTAGAGGTTGCCAAAGCTGATGTAGCGGTAGCCCTGTTCCCAGGCCTTGGCCGCGGCTTCGTAGCTGCCCAGCGCGATCCCCGCCGTCTTGCCGTGTTTGGTGACGCGCGCCGGAAACTCAGCCAAAAACTGCTGCACTTCCGGGTGCCCGATCTGGCCAATGTGGCCGAGTGCGGCCGACAAATCCATCGGACCTGCCAGCACCACGTCCACCCCCTCCACCTGCGCGATCTCCTCCACCTGGCCGGCCGCTTCGGGTGATTCCACCTGCACCACCATCAGCGTCTCGTCGTTGGCCTGATCGAGATACTCTGACCATTCGATGTCGTTGTAGAAGGTCCACATGGGTGAGATGCCGCGGCTGCCCATCGGCGGATACTTGGCATACTTCACCGCCAGCCGCGCCTGCTCGGCATTGTCGATCTGCGGCACCATCACCGCCTGCGCGCCAATGTCCAGCGCCTTCTTCATCAGCCAAGGATCGAGGCCCGCAATGCGGACCATCGGCACCGCGCCTGACTGCCGCACCAGCGGCGGCAACAGTTCAATGGACTCCGCGCCATAACTGGAATGCTCCGTGTCGATCCACACAAAGTCGACGCCGGTTGTGGCGGTCAACTTGGCGGCCAGCGGCGTGGGCCCCATTGTGGCGGAGCCCCACGCGGTGCCACCGGCGGCCAGCTTCTGTTTGATCGGATTCGTAAATATTCTCTTAGACACCCTTCACCAGTCCCATGGACGCTTGAAGCGCCACAAATTCAGAAGTCACATCAATTACCACACTGTCGGCCTCGGCCCGCGCACCGCCATAGACTCCGGTGGCCAGCCACGAACCATCATCGTTCTGCAACGCGCCTAAGCCATCAATCACGGCATGCACCAAGTCCCGATCCTCGTCGCGCTGCGAGAGCCGGTAGGTCCACGCCGCACCCCAGCCGATCTTGCCGCTCTGCGGTGTCTGGTACCGATCTTCGGCCGCATATGCGCTGGCCTGCAGAAAGGCGCGCGCCGTATCGAGCCAGTGGGCTTCGCCCGTCGCTCCCGACAAAGACGACAGCAGCGCCGCAGCAATGCCGTATTGGAAGTAGTATTGCCGCGTCTTGCCGCCATCGACGAAGTATCCCGCGGC
>JBIKMK010000090.1:0-10342 GCA_044359315.1 Bryobacteraceae bacterium
AGCAGATAAGGGTCCTGCTCAAATCCGGCAGTGTCGCCATAACGGACCAGGTCCAGCCAGTGGCGGCCCCACTTTTCGCCATAGCGCGGTGAGGCCAGTAGTTGGTCAATCAGCTTGGGCCAAGCGTCGGCGGACTTGTCGTTGATGAACTGCTGCGCCTGCTCAAAGGTGGGCGGCAGTCCGTGCAGATCCAGGTAGGCGCGCCGCACCAGCGCCATCCGGTCCGCCCGGGGAACTGGCTTTAGGCCTTTCTCGGCCAGCTTGGCGGCGATGAACGAATCAATCCCCGCTCCGGCCGGGGCGGGCGCCAGCGGTTGGAATGACCACCAGGTGGGCGGCTTCACTTCGGGCGCAGCGTCGCCACTGGGCCACTCCGCGCCGCCATCAATCCAGTTCCGCAACGTGGCTACATCAGCATCGGACAACTTCTTGCCGGGCGGCATGGCAGGCTGCGCCGCATGAGTGACGAACTTCAGCAGACGGCTCTGTGCGCTGGCTCCGGCGACAATCACCGGGCCCTTATCGCCACCCTTCAGCAGCCCCGCCCGGGAATCCAGCCGCAGCCCGGACATCTGCATTCCGGCACCATGGCAGGCCAGGCAGTTGTTGCGGAGCACCTCCATTGCGCGGGCGGGGTCGGCCTGAGCAAAGGCTGCTTCGACGGCCGCAAAAAGCATCAGTCCACGCCAAAACATAGGTACAGATATTAGATATCGTCGCCCGCCCGGACGCAATGGCTCACCCGTGCCCGGCTGGTGGTGCCGCACCTGTGTTGTCATACGATTTGGGCCAACTCAACCTCTCCTGGGACAATCCGCAGCGCACCTACACCGTCAGCGACTTCACGGACCGCGTGACGCAGCTATTGCTGAACGAGTTTCCTGACGTCTGGATCTCGGGCGAGATCTCCGGCGTCCGGCAGGCGGCCAGTGGGCACTGGTACTTCACGCTGAAGGACGAGAACGCGCAGTTGAAGTGTGCCTGCTTCAAGATGTCCGCGCTGCGGCTGCGGGTAAAGCCGACGGAAGGAATGGCGGTGCTGGCGCGGGGCCGCGTGGAAGTGTATGCGGCGCGCGGCGAATACCAGCTGATTGTCGATGCCTTGGAGCCGCGCGGGCTGGGCGCGCTGCAGGCGGCGTTTGAAGCCTTGAAGAAGAAGCTGGCGCGAGAAGGTCTGTTTGACCCCGCACGCCGCCGTCCGCTCCCCGACTATCCGCAACGGATCGGCATTGTCACTTCTCCCACTGGTGCCGCGATCCAGGACCTGATCAACATCCTGAGCCGACGTGCACCGGGCGTGGCCATCCGGCTGTATCCGGCTTTGGTGCAGGGCGAAGGCTCGACGGAGCAGGTTTGCCGAGGGATTGACTACTTTGCCGATAGCGGCTGGGCGGAAGTGATCATTGTGGGCCGGGGCGGGGGATCGCTGGAGGATCTGTGGACCTTCAATGAAGAGGCGGTCGCTCGTGCCATCGCGGCATCGCCGGTGCCGGTGGTTTCCGCTGTGGGCCATGAGACGGATTTCACCATCGCCGATTTTGTCGCCGACTTGCGGGCCCCCACGCCATCGGCCGCCGCCGAGATCGTCACCCAGCAGTGGGCTGCGCTGCCGGAACGGTTGCGGCGCGACACGATTCGTTTGGAACGCGGCATGGGCCAAGTGTTGACGCGCGCTGGGGAACGGTTGAACCGTCAGGCGGTGGGCCGGGCGCGGCTGATGATCCAGTTGCGCCTGAACCGCCTGGAGCAGCGCATGGACGACCTGGATTCCCGCCTCCGCCGCGGCGACTTGCGGCTGAGACTGCAAAATGCTCGCGCCCGGCTGGAACAGTTTGAGAACCGGTCGGCGGTGGTGATCAAGAGCGAGTTGACGGACGCCTTCAGCCGTTTGGAGGCCGCCCGAACCCAGGCCATCATGGCCATGCGGGAGTTGATGGCCGGGCAGCGTCCACGACTGGACCAGCTATCGGCCGGGCTGACCCAAATGAACCCGTTGCGCGTGCTGGACCGGGGCTACGCCATCGTGCAAGGGCCCGGTGGCGTGGCCCTGAAAACAGTTCCGCCCGCGGGCACGGCACTCCAGGTGCGTGTCGCGGGCGGGGAATTCACGGCCCACTCTGACTAGCGCTGCTATTCCAGGCGGTAGTTCGGGGCTTCCTTGGTGATGATGACGTCGTGCGCGTGGCTTTCGCGCAAGCCCGCTGCAGTGATGCGGAGGAAGCGAGCTTTCTCCTGCATTTCCGGAATCGTCTTGGCGCCGCAATAGCCCATGCCAGCGCGCAAGCCGCCCACCAGTTGGAATACCCAGTCCGACAGCGGACCCTTGGAGGGCACGCGGCCTTCAATCCCCTCAGGCACCAGTTTGCCGCCGGAGGTGCCTTCCTGCGCGTAACGGTCACTGGACGTACCGGTAGCCATGGCCCCCAGCGAGCCCATACCCCGGTAGCTCTTGAAGGTACGGCCCTGATAGATGATCGTCTCGCCCGGGCTTTCGTCGGTGCCCGCCAGCAACGAACCGATCATGACGCAATCCGCCCCTGCTGCAATTGCCTTGGTGATGTCGCCCGAGAACTTGACGCCGCCATCGGAGATCAGCGGGACACCCGCAGGACGGGTGGCCTTGCAGGCTTCCGCCACCGCAGTAATCTGTGGAACGCCGGCGCCGGAGACAACGCGTGTCGTACAGATCGACCCCGGCCCGATGCCCACCTTCACGCCATCCACGCCCAGATCGATCAAATCCTGCGCGCCCGCGTAGGTGGCGACATTGCCGGCCATCAACTGCACATCGGGCAGCGCCTTCTTCACCTGACGCACCGCTTCCAGCACCCGTTCCGAATGGCCGTGCGCCGAATCAACACACAACACGTCCACTTTGCGGCGGTAGAGTTCCTGGGCCCGTTCCAGGAAGTCGCCCGTGGTGCCCAGCGCCGCGGCGCAGCGCAAGCGGCCTTGCTCGTCCTTGGCGGCGTTCGGGTACTTCAACTTCTTCTGGATATCCTTGACCGTGATCAGGCCTTTCAGGTTGTAGGCCTCATCCACTACCAGCAACTTTTCCACCCGATGGCGGTGCAGTTTACGTTCTGCTTCTTCCAGCGTGGTGCCGACGGGAACCGTGATCAGGTTCTCCTTGGTCATGCGGTTGGAGATTGGCTGATCGTAGTCGGTTTCAAACCGCAGGTCGCGGTTGGTGAGAATGCCCACCAGTTTGCCGTCCTTCACCACGGGGACGCCCGAGATCCGGAAGCGGGACATCACCGAAAGCGCGTCGCGGATCGGCTGTTCCGGGTGCATGGTCACCGGGTCTACAATCATGCCCGATTCCGAGCGCTTCACCCGGTCCACTTCCTCGGCCTGCTTGGCTATGCTCATGTTGCGGTGGATGACGCCAATGCCCCCTTGCTGTGCCAGGGCGATGGCCAGATGAGCTTCCGTCACCGTATCCATGGCCGCGCTGGTGAGCGGGATGTTCAGAGGAACCTTCCGCGTGAACCAGGTGCGCGTGTCGGTTTCGGTGGGCAACACCGCGCTGTAGGCGGGCTGCAGAAGGATGTCATCAAAGGTGAGGCCTTCAGGTATGAAGTCCGGAATCATGTGTACCCACCATTGTAGCGGGCTGTGGTTGGGTGCCGGTGGACGCCTGCGGGGCCCGGGGACACTGCGGCGGCGCTAAAGTAAGATTTCACCGCGGGGCAATCTACCGCGGGACAGTCTCATCGTTGGCATAAGGAGCGTGCATGATTCGAAAGTATGGCCTGGTGATCGGGCTTGTGGCGGGATGTCTTTCGGCGCTGGCCCAAACACCCAGTCCGGTGCCGGCCGCCGCGCCGCGTCCTGTGCCTCCGACGCGAGATCCGCGCACGCCGGGGTACGTTCAGGCGAAAGAGCTTCCGGATGGAACGCTGCCGCCCGTGAACGCCAATGGCAACTTCATCATTGGACCAACGCATACGCCGGCACCAGAGATGTCCGTGCAGCCGGGGGTGCCGCAAGGCACGGTGCATGAGTTCACGATGGAGTCGACCGATAGCAAAATCTATCCCGGCATTGCCCGCGAACGGGGCACTTTCGGCACACCCGATCCGGCCATTCCCGCGAAGCTGATTGTCACCACCAGCCACCCTGCGCCCTATACGCGGAAGGTGGCGGTCTATGTCCCCCAACAGTACGTACCCGGCACGGCCGCGCCGTTCATTGTCGGCGCTGACGGGCCGGATCGGCTGCTGTTCACGGCGCTGGACAACCTGATCGCCCAACGGCGGGTTCCCGTGATGATTGCGATTTCAATCGGCAATGGCAGCGGTGATGCGCAAGGCAGCCAGCGGGGCCTGGAATACGACACCATGTCCGGCCTCTATGCCGAGTTTGTGGAGAAGGAAGTGCTGCCGCTCATCGAGAGCAAGTACCAGGTCAAGCTGACCAAGGACCGCAATGGCCGCGCCACCATGGGAGGCAGTTCCGGCGGCTCCTGCGCCATGATCATGGCCTGGTATCACCCGGAATGGTACAGCCGGGTGTTGACGTATTCGGGCACCTACGTCAACCAGCAGTGGCCGTACAATCCGGAAACGCCCGGCGGGGCCTGGGAGTTTCACCGGAGCCTGATCCCGTCCAGCCCGCGCAAGCCGCTCCGCATCTGGATGGAAGTGGGTGATCGCGACCTGCTGAACCCCAACATCATGCGCGACGACATGCATGACTGGGTGCTGGCCAACCAGAAGATGGCCCAGGCGCTGGCGGCCAAGGGGTACCCGTACCAATTCGTTTTCTCCCGCAATGGCGGCCACACGGACCGCACGGTGAAGCAACAGACGCTGGCGCACGCGCTGGAGTACCTTTGGCAGGGCTACCCGATTGCCGCCCGCTGAGGCCGCAAGGTCCAGTAGACCGGGCGGCGGCGGAGGTATTGGCAGGCACTCGCCGATAGGCGCTTGGCCGGATACGGCTACTCCAACCGCGGCGCCGATGATGTTGGGGTGAATGGCCTACAAGGTTGCCTTTTCCCCAAGCGGTTGCATTTCCGATACGATCTGTAGCGCCATGCCCATTCCTTCACGCCGCGGTTTTGTCAAGAACCTGTTGGGAGGCCTCTGGACGGGGGCCGCCTTGCTGGAGCAGTCAATGTTTCGCGCCAACGTCGCGCGGGCGCAGTCGCAATCGACGCCGAATCTACCGGAGTTATTCGACATCGAGAAGGTCGCTGACGGGGTCTACGCCGCCATTGCGAAGCCGCTACCGCTATTGAACTGCAATGCGGCGATCTTTGAGCAGGAGAAGGATCTGCTGCTGTTTGACGCGCACTCCCGGCCCTCGGCGGTGGTGTCACTGGTGTCACAAATCCGGCGCACCATCTCCAAGAAGCCAGTGAAGTATGTGGTGAACTCCCACTTCCACTGGGACCATACGCAAGGCACGCCCGGCTACCGCCGCATCGCGCCGCAAGCCAGCGTCATCTCCTCGGTGGCCACCCGCGAGCTGTTATCGAGTGAGGCACCCAAGCGCGTGAAGCAATCGATTGACCAAGCGCTGGCGCAGTTGCCGGACCACCGGCGGCGCTTGGCCTCGGCGGTCTCGCCGGCGGAGAAAGCCTACTGGGACCTGATGGTGCGCGACACCGAAGCCTACACCACCGAGATGAAGAGCTACCAGCCGGAACTGCCCAACATCACCTTCGAGAAGGATCTGATCCTGCACGACAAAGCGCACAGCCTGCACTTGGCGTGGCGCGGCAAAGGTCACACGGCGGGTGATGTGATGGTCTACAGCCCGGAGAAGAAGGTGGTGGCGACGGGCGACCTGATGCATGGGTTTGCGCCTTACATCGCGGATGGCTATCCCGCCATGTGGCCCGCGACGCTGCGGGAACTGGCGCGCTTTGATTTCGACCACCTGATTGGCGGCCACGGCGCCGTGCAGCACGGCAAGCAAGTGGTGATCCAGAAGGCAAACTACATCGAGGAGTTGACCGCCCGGGTGCGCACCGCCAGCCAGAGCGGCCAGCCGGTGGATCAGATCCAGAACGCCATCACTCCCGCCAGCTTGAAATCGATCGCCGGCGGCTATGGCGACTTCCTGATCGGGTCACTCAGCAAATACCTGTTGCAGGTGCCGGGGGCGAGCGGGGCCTCGATTTTGGAAGGTGCGATCCGCAGCAATGTGGCCGACATCCATAGCCGCTTGAGCGCGGCTTAGGCACCAATGCCCGAGGCTTTACGCGCGACTCTACGGGCGCTCTATCTGTTCGACGTCTCCGACAACATCGGACTCGATCAGGTGTGGGACAAACTGCGGTTGACCGAGGGGGACCGCTTGTCACGCTCGCCGGAATCCCTGGGCGGCGCCGTACGCGTGCGGCGCGCAGAGGGTACGGTGGCGCTTTACGAGTTCGGAGTCGTCAGCGTCGCCATCGAGGTGCCCTTTTCAGGAACCTGGGAGGCGCTGGCGGCACGCACCGCGGAATTGGTGGACGACAGCCAGTTGCCCACGGCCGCCCGGAGGCTGGCGCAATCCGTCGTCGCTGGCCTGCAGGGGCTGCTTCAATCGCCCTATGACGACTGGCTGACTGAAGACTACGTGATCGCGCGGTTCGAACCCGGCACCCCACTACTGGAACAGTACGGTCCGCTGGTGGCGCAACTGGTGCGCAATGAGTCGCAGCCCTTGTCGGCGTTGGAAGAGCGGGCGGTGCTGGAAGGGGCGCTCTCCTGCTATGGCTCCGATCTGCTGGTGGCGGGTTGGGCGTCGGCAGTGGTGTGCGATGCGGGTGAAGGCGCGGAGATCTCGATGCAGTTGATCGAGTACGCCAACTGCCAGTTGCTCGAGTTCCGGCACTACGACGCGGTGTTGAAGCAAGCGTTGCGGGAGATGGCCAAGAGCCTGGGCCAGCGGCGCTGGTGGCGGCATTGGCGGATCGCGCGGGAGGCGGCCCGGATCCACCAAATGCTGCTGGAGGTGCGGGAGATCACGGAACGCAGCGACAACGCACTGCGCCTGTTCGGTGACATGTTCTACGCCCGGGCGCACCGCGTCATCGCCAGCCGCATCGGCGTCGATGATTTCCGCCGCATCGTGGAAGGTGAAATGGCCACCATGCGGGAGCAGTACCAGTTCCTGATGGACGAATCCAGCTCTCAGCGCGCCTTCCTGCTGGAAGCCGCGGTGGTGGCCATTCTCGTCATTGAGCTGGTGATGCTGCTGGCGGAGCGAAAATAGTAGTGGAGGCCGCCACGATGGGGCTGGACGGATTGGTGGGGCTGATGATCGCCGCACTGGGTGGAGCGGCCGTGGGTATTGAACGGCAACGGTCCAACCAGGTGATGGTGAATGGGCGGCGTTTCGCGGGTGTTCGTACCTTCACACTGCTGGGAACTCTAGCCGGACTTTCTGGCTGGCTGATCTCGATGGGGCAACCGCTGGCCGCGGCCTTACTGATCGGCGGAGCCGCCGCATTGGTCGCGATCGCCTATGCCGCTTCCGTGAAGCATGATCTGGATGGCACCACGCACGCCGCTGCGTTGGTGGTGCTGGGTGCCGGGCTGTGCGCGGGCGTGCACCATTGGCAGTTGGCGAGCGGCCTGTTTGCGGGAACCACACTGCTGTTGGCCGAGAAATCAAGACTGCATTCCGCCGTGGAGCGCATGTCCGACGCAGGTATCCGGGCCGGCATCCAGTTTGGCGTCATGGCGTTGATCGTCTTGCCGCTATTGCCTGAGGGCCCCTATGGACCACTGGGCGGCGTGCGTCCGCGTGAGCTGTGGATGCTGGTGCTGGTGTTTTCTGGCCTCAGTTTTGTGGGCTACATCGCGCGTTCGTTGGTGGGCGCTGGCAAGGGCTACGTGCTGGCGGGCTTCCTGGGCGGCCTAGTCTCTTCCACGAATGTGGCGTTGACCTTCTCGCGCCTCAGCCGGGCGGAGCAGGGAATGGCCGGGCCGCTGGCGCTGGGTGTGCTAGCGGCGTCGACGCTGATGTTTCTGCGCATCCTCACGGCCACGGCCTTGCTGAACGCCAGCATGACCATTGATCTGGCGCTACTGTTCACGTTGCCGGTGCTGGCTGGAACCGTGATGGTGCTGCTCGGCTTGCGCCAGAAGAAGGCGGGCTCAGAACCACCCATGCTGGCCAATCCGCTGGAACTGACCGCGGCGATCCAGATGGCTCTCCTGTTCCAGTGCGTCCTGTTCGGAGTCCACTGGGTAAAGGAATCGTGGGGCGGCGCCGGCCTGGCCGTTTCGGGCGCGATCCTGGGACTGACGGATGTCGACGCGCTCACCTTCTCGATGGCGCGGGCCGGGCAGGACGCGACCGTCAGAGCGCTGGCCGTGCGCGCGACGGCGGTGGGCGCACTTTCGAACACACTGCTGAAGTGCGCGGTCGTGCTGGCGTTGGCGAGCCCTGGCCTGCGGTGGCGGGCCGCCGGCGGCTTGCTGGCGATCGCGGCACTGCTGGGCGCGGCACTGGTTGGCGCCGAACTGCTGGTCCGCTAGTGCGGTGGCGCGCTTCGCCTAGTGATGGTCTACGCGCGGGGCGATTTCACGGGCGCGGAATTCGCGGATCAGCTTCACCATGCGCTCGACGACAGCGTTGACGAACAACTCGCCTTTGGCTGCCTTGGCCTTGGTGGGGTCGCCGACGGTGCCGGTCTTTGAGTAGCGGCTGAACCATTCCTGGAAGAAGATGGGTGAAGGGTTCTGCAAGTCCCAGTAGAAGAACTCCGTATGCTGAAAACTGATGTCCTTGCTGGCCTTGTCCATCTGCACCAGATCGGGCCGGAGGTGAAGCAGCACGGAGGTTTCCAGTTCACAGCCATGGGCCATGCCGCCCGGGTATTCGCTTTCGCGCTGCGCCGTGATCAGTTCCTTGGGGATCAGGCTCCACCAGGAGGCCATGGCCGCGATGGCGGTGGATTCGTTGGTGATGTTGCGGGCCGCGATGTCGAGGAAGGGCACGTTGCTGCCGTGGCCGTTGACGATCAGGATCTTTTGAAAGCCATGCCGGGCGAGGCTTATGCCGATGTCAGTGACGTAGCGGATGATGGTTTCGCCCGCAATGGCAATGGTGCCGGGGAAGTCCATGTGGTGTTCGTTGAACGAATAGTAGACCGGAGGCAGAAGCACCGCCTCATCGGGCACTTGCTCCACCGCCAGCCGTGACATCTCGGCGGCCGTGAGCACGTCGGTCACCAGTGGCAGGTGCGGGCCGTGCTGTTCGGTGGTGCCCACGGGCAACACGCAGACGCGCTGTTGCGCGACCGCTTCCTTTACTTCAGGCCAGGTCAACTCTTCATATCGAATCTTGGGCATCGTCTCAGGTTCCTTCAGTGCCTGCCTCACACGAGGCCGGCCGCGCATACATAATATCGAGGCAGGCAGGAGGAGTCACTATGCCCGAAGCTCGACCCGCGTTGGTGGTGTCCATCGCGCCCAGCTCACGCGCCGCCTGGACGCTGGTGGGCCTGTTGTGGTGCGCGTTTTTGCTGAACTACGTGGACCGGCAGGTAGTCTTTTCGATCTTCCCGGCGCTCGAACGGGACCTGGGTTTTTCCAGCGTCACGCTGGCCCTGATTGGCACGGTCTTCATCTGGACCTACGCCATAGGCATCTTCATCGCGGGACGGCTGGCCGATCTGCTGCCGCGGGCGCTGCTGGTCTGCGCGAGCCTGGTGCTCTGGAGCGTGGCGATCTGGGGCACGGCGCAGAGCCATTCCGTGAATGAGTTTCTGGTGTGGCGCGGGGCGATGGGGTTGACCGAAGCGCTCTATTTTCCCGCCGCAGCGGCGTTGATCGCCGGATGCCACGGGCACGCCACGCGGTCTCGGGCGCTGGCTGTCCACCAGAGCGCGCAGCTGATCGGTGGCGCGCTGGGTGGCTGGTATGGGGGCTGGGCGGCCGACCATGCTGGTTGGCGCTTGGGTTTGTCCGCGCTGGCCGGGGCGGGCGTGCTCTATGCCGTGGTGCTGGCCCTCTCGCTGCGGCTGATCAAGATCCCTCCGCGTCAGGCGCGTGTGCGTGGTGAAGCCTCGCCTAAGGACGCTTTGCGTTCGCCGTCGTTACGAATACTCACGGCAGCTTTCTTCTGCTTCTGCGGCATGCTGTGGATGATCTATGCCTGGCTGCCGCACCACATCTACCAACGCTATGGTTTGTCGATGACGGAGGCCGGGTTGGCGGCCACGCTGTACCTGCAGGTGAGCACGCTGGCGGGCATGATCGTGGGCGGCTACCTGGGCGATCAGCGAGGGCGGCGGCGGGTGGCGGGCGTGGGGCTGATCGCGTGTCCCATCTTTGGCTATCTGGTGTTTGCCTCGCCATCCTTGGGGTTCACGATCGCCAGTGCCGTTGGGTTT
>JBIKMK010000091.1:0-10326 GCA_044359315.1 Bryobacteraceae bacterium
ATAACGCGCCGCCGCGTCGAGATGATACTCCGACAACCCGGCGCGCGTGGTCTTGGTCGCCTCCATGATGGCGTAGCCGGCCAGTTGCGAGGCCCGGCGGATCAGCGCGATTTCGCGCGTGCTCTTGACGCTGCGCAGTTCGTCCAGGATCGGCGTCAGGTCTTCCACCTTGGCGCGCGGGTAACGGTTGCGGATCAGCGCGGCAAAATGCTCTTCGCGGGACAGCCGCCCATCCCACGGGTCCAGCGAGATGGCGGCGTTGGAGGCCTGCGCTTCAATCCGTTGCTGCGCGGCCCCTTCGGCGGGTGAAAACAACGTGTAGATCGTGGCGGGCACGCCGCCCTGTTCGCCCAACCAGTTGGTGCGCATGGCGTCCGTGCTCAGCACCGTGTCGGCCCCGGTGTACTGCTGCGCCAACTGAGCATCGTCGGCGGACAGCACCCGCCCTTCGCTCTGCTCCAGCCGCCGATTGCGCGGCGGTAGATAGAGCGTCGCCTTCTTGGTCCGGCCATCGAGCAAAAGATACGAATGCGGCGTCTCCACGCCACACAGGTAATAAAACTCGTTCGACTGGCGCGGGAAGGCGAAACCCCGCTCAAAGGGCGCACCCTGCACCACGGCCACCGCATTGGGGCCGATCTGGGCATAGATCTTCGACCAGCGCGCGCGAAACTCCTCGGCGGGAAAATCCTGCTGGTAGTAGAGCGCGCTTTGGCCGAAGGCCGGGGCGGCCAGGGCGAACAGAAACAAGCGAGGGAAGGTCATAAAGTTAACTCTGTTTAGATACTCTAGTTCGGCGTCGGGCCGGTACCCAGATACTGCTGCCACCACAGCAGCTCCTGCCGGTAGCGGTGCACCGTGTCCCAGGGGGACCAGCCGCCGTGCGACGTATTCGGATAGCGCACAAACTTCGCGGGCACCTGGCGCTTCTTCAAGGCCGTGTACATCTCCTCGGCCTGCGCGATCGGCACCCGGTGATCAGCTTCACCATGCACGAACAGCGTCGGCGTCGAGACCTTGTCTGCGTACGTAATGGGAGATTGGCGGATCATGGTGCGGTTGCCTTCCGGCTCCCAGGGATAGCCGAGAAACTCCGTTTCCTTCGTGCGCGGAATGTCGCCCGTGCCGTAGTTGCTGATCCAGTTGGTGGGCCCCGCGCCAACCACCGCCGCCGCAAATCGATTCGTGTGGCCGATCAGCCAGTTGGTCAAAAAGCCGCCATAGGAATAGCCGGTGACGCCCAGGCGTTTGGGGTCCGCTGAATAGTGGCGCAGCGCGTAGTCCAAGCCCGCCATCACGTCCTCCATGTCACGGTCGCCCCAGGCGCCCCACGTGCCCCAGCGGAACTTCTCGCCGTAGCCGGTGCTGGCTCGCGGATTCGTAGAGACCACGATATAGCCCGCCGCCGCCAGCAGTTGGTGCGGGTAAGCGAAGTTGTTGGCGTAGGCCCCATGCGGACCGCCGTGGCTGGTCAGGATCAGCGGATACTTGCCTCTACTCGCGCTGTAGCCAGGAGGCAGCAGCACCCAGCCATCAATCGAGGTGCCGTCCTTGCTGTCAAAGCGAATCCGTTCGGTTACTCCCAGCTGAAAGGCCGCGGGCGTGGTCAGCAACTTCTCCGCACCAGCGGCGATGCCATTAAATGGGGCGATGAAGAGCGTGTTGGGGTGATCGGGGTCACTGCCCAGATACGCCATCTGTCCGCCCGGTTCTGTCATGGAGAAGCCAGACAGGACGCGGTCGCCCTTCGTCACGGGCTGCACGTCGCCGGTCGCCACCGTCAACCGGAACAGGTGCGCGGTGCCCCGATCCTGAGCCTCAAAATAGATCGCTTGCCCATCGGTAGACCAGCGCGGCGACACCGGCATGCCATCCCAGTTGGCCGTCAGGTTGCGCGGCGGCTGGGCGGTGGCAGCAGAGAACACCGCAATGTCCTCGGGGCTCCCAAAACGCTGCTTCAGCTTCAGCACCAGCCCCAGGCCCTGCTCCCGGATCACGGCGATCGATTGGCCATCAGGTGACCACGCGGGGCTCTGGTGGTGATAGCCATCATCGGCCGACAGGCGCAACAGGCTCTGGCCGTCGCGCGTCACCGTGTAGAGGTCCGCCCGCTCATACGCATACTCATCACGCTGATGGGTGTTGGCCGTAAAGGCCAGCCGCTGGCTGTCGGGTGACCAGGTGACGCCGCTCACGTCCACGCCCAGCCTCGTCAACTGCAGCGGTGCACCGCCAGCGCGGGCTACAACGTACAGATCTTGCGGCGGCGTGGCCACCGGGTCGCGCGGGTCCGGCAAATAGCCTCGGCCGTCGAACCGGAAGTTCATCCAGTCGTAGATGCGCCCCTTGAAGCGTTTCTCCACTTGGCGGTCGAACTCCGAAAGCTCCGCCGCGGGTTTCGTTGGCGGAGGCGTGCGCTTGGTGAAGGCGATCCACCGGTTGTCGGGGCTGAACGCCGGGCGGCCCTCCACACCGGGGATCTCCACGCGCGGCGTACCCGGCGCATCCATCTTCAGGAAGTAAGTCTTGCCCGCTGAAGTAAAGGCCAGCAACTGGCCATCCGGGCTCCACTGCGGCGCTGTCGCCCCACCTGTTTCGCCCGCCACCCGGACCGCCGCCGCGGAACCATCCGCGGGCACCAGCCAGATCTCACTATGCCGCCGGTTCTCGGCTTCGACAATGGTGGTCCTGACATAGGCCACCCGCTTGCCATCGGGCGAAATAGCCGGCGACGAGAGCGTTTCCAGTCGGTAGTAATCAGCCAGCGTCACAGGGGCAGGCTGGGCCAGCAAGAGTGCTGAATAGATCAGGCCAAAAGCAGCGGTGCGCATCGAATCGGAGGCTCCTGAAGTGAAGTCGGAGGCGCAGCAGGCAACGGGGCCTCGCGGTGCCAGGCCCGGGAGATCTCCCAGCATACACAAATCACGTTGCAGGCGAGCGCGGCTGGGCTACGTCCGGCGCAAGATCCCGGAATCCGCATGCTGGCGCATGGCGGCTCGGAAATCCGCGCCCTTCATCGACCGCCACTTGCCGAGCCGTGACCGCAAGGGAGCGGTGCGCCGATGCCCATTGGGCGACAAAATTCATCAGCCTACGGCGCAGTCTGCTGAAGCAGTTTCGCCACCAGCGCGGTCCATCCCGTTTGGTGGCTGGCCCCTAATCCGGCACCGGTGTCACCGTGGAAGTACTCGTAGAACAGAATGTGATCCCGGAAGTGCGGGTCGTTCTGGAACAGTGGCGAATCCTCGTAGACCGGACGACGTCCGTCGGCATCCTTCAGGAACAGCCGCGACAACCGGCGCGACAGTTCGGCGGCCACCTCATCCAGCGGCATAAAGTTGCCGGAACCTGACGGGCACTCCACCTGTATCGCGTCGCCGTGGTAGTAACCAAACTTCTGGAGGCTCTCGATCAGCAAGTAGTTCAGCGGAAACCAGACCGGCCCCCGCCAGTTCGAATTGCCGCCAAACATCCAACTGGATGACTCTCCGGGCTCATAGTCGATCCGGTAGTCCTGATCATGAACGCGCATCGTATACGGGTGTTGCGCGTGCTCCCGGGACAGGCTGCGGAGGCCATGGGGCGACAGAAACTCCGTCTCATCCAGCATGCGCGACATCAAGCGCCGCAGGCGTTCGCGTCCGACTAGCGAAAGCAACCGGCGCGAGTTCTGGCCGGGCCGGGTGAGGGAGGCGAGGTTGCCGCACAGGTCCGGGCGGTTCTCGATAAACCACTTGGTGCGGCGGGCGAAATTGGGCAGCCGGTCGTAGGTGTCCAGCTCCAGGCTTTCCACCGCAAACAGCGGGATCAGGCCCACCATGCTGCGGATCTTCAAGTGCATCGACCGCCCGTCCGGGAACTGGAGCCGGTCGTAGTAAAAGCCGTCTTCCTCATCCCACAGACCCTGGTCGCCGGAGCGGTTCATCGCATTGGCGATGTAGAGGAAGTGTTCAAAAAACTTGCTGGCGATATCTTCGTAGACCGGATTGTAGAGCGCCAGCTCAATCGCGATCTTCAGCATGTTCAGGCAGTACATCGCCATCCAGGCCGTGCCGTCGGACTGTTCCAGCAGGACGCCGCCGGGCAGAGGGCGCGAACGGTCGAACACCCCGATGTTATCGAGGCCCAGAAAGCCGCCCTCAAAGATGTTGTTGCCAGCAGAATCCTTGCGGTTCACCCACCAAGTGAAGTTCATCAGCAGTTTGTGGAAGACGCTTTCCAGAAACTTGATGTCGCCTTCGCCGCGGATGCGCCGGTCAATCTGGAAGACACGCCAGCAGGCCCAGGCATGCACCGGCGGATTGACGTCGGAGAAGTTCCACTCATAGGCCGGGATCTGGCCGTTGGGGTGCATGTACCATTCGCGCAACAGCAGGCTCAATTGACCTTTGGCGAACTCCGGGTCAATCAGCGCGAAGGGAAGGGCGTGGAAGGCGGTGTCCCATGCGGCATACCAGGGATACTCCCATTTGTCCGGCATCGAGATGATGTCTTCATTGAAGACGTGGTTCCAGGCGTTGTTGCGCCCTTCGGCGCGGTTCACTGGAGGCGGTGGAAAGGCCGGGTCGCCTTTGCTCCACTGGTCCACCACGTAGTGGTAGAACTGCTTGGTCCAGATCAGGCCCGCAAAGGCCTGCCGCTGCACCTGGCGGGCGTCGTCGGTCAGGTCGCGGGCGATAAAGGAGGTGTAGAACTGATCGGCCTCCGCGATGCGCTCGGCGAAGATCTGGTCAAAGTTCTGGGTCCACAGCTGATCAGACGGGCGTTGTAGCCGCCAGCGGATGGTGCGGGTTTCACCGGGCGCCAGCGTAATGCGATACCAAGCGGCAGCCTTCGTGCCGGTATCAGCCGGATTGATGGCGTGTTGTTCGCCACGCAACAAAAAGCGATGGAACGCATCCTTGTAGAACCGGGTGGGCGAGGCGTAGTTGTGCAACAGCTCTGTGTTGGTTTCGTTCTCGGTGAACAGCAGCCGCTCCGGCCGCTCCAGGTGGAGGTGCAACTGGCCCAGCGTCGGCTCATTCAGTTCCACGCACTCAGGACTGGCTTGCGCGAGCGTTGGCCGAGCGGCCTCCAAGCCCCAACTCCAGGTGTTGCGGAACCACACCGTGGGCAGCACGTGCAGCCCCGCCGCCTCCGGCCCGCGATTGGTCACCGTGATCCGGCACAGGATGTCGTCGGGTGAGGCCTTGGCGTACTCCACTTGCACGTCGAAGTAGCGATCTTCGGCAAAGATGCCGGTGTTGGCCAATTCCAGTTCCGGTGCCGTGCGCGGGCGGCGGCCCATCTCACGCAGCTGCGAATAAGGGAACTCCCGCTGCGGGTACTTGTAGAGGAACTTCAGGTAAGAATGCGTCGGCGTGGCGTCCAGGTAGTAGTAGCACTCCTTGACGTCTTCTCCGTGGTTGCCCTCCGGGTTCGAGAGCCCGAACAGCTTCTCCTTCAGCAGCGGATCGCGCCCATTCCACAACGCCAAGCCCAGGCAGATGCGCTGGTGGTTGTCACACACGCCCGCCAACGCATCTTCACCCCAGCGGAATGCCTGCGCGTGGGAGCGCTCAAACGTCAGCGCACGCCAGGCATCGCCGGAATGCGAATAGTCTTCGCGAACCGTGCCCCAGGCCCGCTCCGCCACGTAGGGCCCCCAGCGCCGCCAGTGCTTCTCGCGCCGCGTAGTTTCTTCCAGGCGTTGGCCTTCCGGCGTCTGCTGGGCGGGACTGCCCGAGGGTGAATGGTGCGGGCGGGCGTCTGGTGTGGGGGCGTCGGTCATGCGCAAAATCTCATCTGCTGGGGCAATACCCAATTGGTTGGCACCAGCGGACCCGCCAAAGCAGCGTCCGGTAGCGCTCTCCCCACCTTATCGACTTTGGCTGGTGCCCGCAGGACCCGTCTTTCCCGGGGGACCCTCAGAGCGGGCTAAAGCGGCCGGCTGGCCTTCAGCATGACGGTCTGCTTGGACTGCCGGTCCTCGATGATCAACTGGCCGTTCTCATGCCGCACGTCATCCACCTTGGTGAAGCCGGCCGGGACGCGCGTGAGGAACATCAGGAAGCGCGTGGAGAGTTTGGATTTGGCGGGCAGCCACTTGAACGTGGGGACACCAAACAGCGTGCCCATCTCCACCGTCTGCCGGCGCGAGACATCGTAGGGCTGCGTGCCGAATTCGAGACCTCGCGTCATCGCCAGATTGGCCGGGTAGTTCAGCCACTCCTGCAGCCACGGGTAGTCTTCACGCCGGTAGAGATAACCCAGCATCAGGCGGCTTTCGGTATTGATCGCCGTCACGAATTCCAGGCGCCGGTTGGGGTCCACCGCACACCCCGTGTGGTCCAGCGAATCGGGCTTGGCGGGTGCGGACCGCAGATTGATCGTGCCGCCCGCCTGCAACGGAGCGATCGGATAGGTGAACTCCTGGCCACCCAGCAACGTGCGATTGCGCGGAATGTTCTGATGCGGGCGCGTCTGGCAGCGGCCCACTGATGCATCCACCACCGTCACTTCCGGCTTCAGAAACGGATAGCCGATCGTGGCATGCTCCGCCCAATTCGCGGGCCGGTCAAAGGCCGTCTGACTTTCGAGCGTGCTGTCGACATAGACCACCTGCTCGCCCTCCACCAGCTCCACCCGTCGCGTAAACGTCTCCTGGACCAGCGGCAGATTGGCCCGCCAAGTGATCTGCTGAACGCCATCGGCGTTGGTGGCGGAAATGCGCTCCCACGGCTGTCGGTGCGCTTCACCATGGCCACTCAAGCCCGCTGCCTGTTCGTCCTTCGAGGACGGGCCGAAGCCATCCACGCACACGAAATGGCCCAGCGAGTCGCCAAACCGCTGCGGTATGTTGCGGTCGCGCGCGATGGCCGCGGGGTTCCACATCGGGTTCAGCTTCTGCGGATCATCATTCAAAGTAAAGCTGACAAACGCGCCACCGCGGTTGAGCACCTGGAGTTGGATCTTGGAATTCTCCACCACCGTCGCCTCGCGGCCTTCAAAAGTGGCGCTACGGAAGGAAGCGGGCCGCTGCGCCGAAGCCAGCGCCGCCACCAGCGCCAATAGGGCACCCAGTATCAGCCAACGGGATGAGCGTGGAAGTTGAAAGAGCATCGCGCGTATTCTTTCATAGGCGCGTGCTCTGTGGCGCGGTACGCCTTTAGCGCTGAGCCAGCCGCCGCTCCAGATAGTCGACAAACCGGGCGGTGGGGTCAAAGCCCACCACGTTCACGGCATCGGTGACGAAGTTAGAGAGCGCGTTGATGTCGTAATAAGCGATCTCGCCCGTCCGTTCGTCCACCAGATACTCAATGCCGCCCACATCCAGCTTCGCCGCCCGGGCCAGTGCCAGCGCGCCTTCAATCGCGGCAGCCGGAGGGTGCTCGGCTTCGATGCGGAGCTTCTTCTTGCCGGGTGCTTCCACCGGACAGGCGCTCATGTCCACGGGCGGTGGCGGCGGAGCGTCATCCACCTGGCAGATGTCGGCCGGGCAGAGGTTGAAGCTCGACAGATCAGGCCAGATGCGGATGGCATAGAGAAATTGGTTGTCCAGAATCTCGACGCGCACAATCGATTGATCACGGGCCGTCAAAAACTCCTGCACCAGCGCTGTGCCATCGACGCCAAAATCAAACGTTGCCGCGGCCAGCTGCTCCATCGAGTCGAAGCGTACAATGCCCGCGCCGCTACCGCCCACATTCGGTTTGAAGACCATCGGGAAGCGCAGACCCTGGGCAGCTTCCAGAACTCGCGCGGCGCTGTTCACCACGCGGGCTTTCGGATAGCCCACGCCACAGCGTCGGAACAGGTCTAATTGCAGAGCCTTCGAGATCTCCACCGCGTAAGCGGCGCTGCCGTTCACCACCGGAACGCCCGTCTCCTCCAGATGCCGCAGGTAG
This sequence comes from Bryobacteraceae bacterium, assembly GCA_044359315.1. Classification (GTDB taxonomy): domain Bacteria; phylum Acidobacteriota; class Terriglobia; order Bryobacterales; family Bryobacteraceae; genus JAPKYZ01. Next base: position 7,887 of record JBIKMK010000091.1, read on the forward strand.
TCGCGGACGGTGAAGATGCCATTGCCGTGGCCGCGCCGGTGCGAGGAAGGGCTCATGCGATTCACCACCAGGCTGTGGCCCACGGGCTGCTCGGGGTCGTACACAAAATCGGCGGCCGGCAGCGGAGTCCAGGGCAGTCCCCGGCGGTCCAGTTCGCTAAACAGCAGGTTGAACCACTCGGGGTGCTCGTACAGAATGCCGATCGACGGGGATGGGGTGGGCGCGCTCATAAAGTGATTGTGGCATCCTGGCCCGCGCGTTCGCGCCGGCTCCGTCCCCAGACGGCATTCCAGGGTGGAATCACCATGCTGATGCTGCCAAAGGCCTGGGCCTGGCAGGCAAGGCGCAGCAATGGGCGAGATGACTCAGTGTCCAAGCCCGGAGCGTCAAAGTACCCAAAATAGTCCATCCTTTGCCGTTCGAATGGGGTAATCTCCGACAGGTTCTCGTTCCCGCCCAGGATTCCCACCCAGCAAGTGCCACAAGCACCCGACCGGCAGTCCACCGGGATGACGCCCATACCCTCATAGCAGCGCGGATCACTCAGGTGATGCGGACGTTTGTCTAGCTCCGCCGCCGTGGTGATGTGTTGCGAAGGGATCAGGGGAAACCAGCCGTCAGCGGCCTGCTCATCGCAAACCACCCGAGGAGTGGAGCGTTTGCCGCGCAGCCGCTCCCCGAGACTGGGCGAAAAATCCGAAGCCCGGGCGCGCAGCACCGCCTCGGGGGACTGACCACGGGCGGTCACTGAGTTGGTCACCGCGGTGTCTGCCGGTGTCCCCCACGCCTCCCACCCCACCTGCCGCAAGGTCATCAGGCCGATGGCCGTCATGGCCAACCCGAACTCCAGTGGAGCTTTGCTGGCCAGCGCGATCTGTTCAATGGTCGCCATCAGATCCTTCTCGCCGCCAGCGGCACTGATTGCGGATTTCACCGGCCCCCAGTAACGGTGACCATAAAGAAACCGGTGTGAGCTATCCACCTGATCGATGAGCCGGTAGCTCCCGCTCACCTGGTAGTACTTCTCAAACTGCGCGCGTGAAGCCGGGTTGTGCGCCAGGGCGTGCCAGGGAAGCGGCCAAAGTCCGAACCAGATGCGCAGCGCATCGCGGTCCACGGAATGAACGCGCGGCAGCAGTTGCGAGATCACTGCGGGCCAGTGGCCGTCCTGCTGCTCCAAAAAGTCGAATAGATTCATGGGAATTAGAGCTGTTGGATGTTCGATCGGGACGCCGGGATGCTCGATCTGGGAGTTTGGCTCCTTGACAGCGGGCCACCGATTCCCATAGATTCGCGAAGGGGCATATGTTTTCCCCACCCCGGTCCCCGAACGTGAAAATTCCTTCCAGCGGCATCATTCCTCCCCTCGTCACGCCTTTGGCCACGCCTGGCACGCTAGACCATGCGGGTCTGGAAAGGGTGGCGGAGCGGGCCATTGCCGCTGGTGTCACTGGCCTGTTTGTCCTGGGCACCACGGGCGAAGCTCCTAGCCTCCCGATGCGCCTAAAGCGGGAACTGGTTGAGCGCACAATGGCCGTGGCGGCGGGACGCGTGCCCCTCCTGGTGGGCTTGCTGGAAGCTTGCGTTGCGGATTCACGCGACTTGGCTGAATTCGCGGCGGCCCAGGGTGCAACTGGGCTGGTACTGACGCCACCGTTTTACTTCCCGATGACGCAGTCCCAGCTGATCAGCTATGCCGAGCGGTTGATCCCCCAACTGCCTCTGCCGGTCTACCTCTACAACATCCCCGTCTTTACGAAAGTGCTGCTGGAGCCGGAAACCATCGCACATCTCTGCCAGTTGCCCCAAGTATGCGGAGCGAAGGATTCCGGCGGCGATCTGGAACGCTTCTCTCGCACCCGCGCCCTGGTGCCGGACTTGCCGTTGCTGTGGGGGCCGGAAGAACGCCTGCTTGATGCCATGGACCTGGGTGCCGATGGTGGCGTCACCGGCGGGGCCAATCTCTTTCCTGAGCTTTACGTGGGGCTTTACCGCGCGCTTGAATCCGGTGATCGCCCGCGCGCCACGGTTCTGAATGCCGTCGTGCAGCAGGTGAGCCAGCAAATCTACTCGGCCTCCTATGGCGGCCCCAGCTTTCTCCTGGGCATGAAGTGCGCACTTGAGGAGCTAGGCCTCGCCAGCGGTCTGCCGGCTGAGCCGCTGACTGCCCTTGACGACGCGACGCGTGCACGCATCCAGGCCGCCTTGCCCGCCATTAAGGCGCAGTTGGCGGCTGCCCTACACTAATCCCTGGCGAAACCCAGGGCCCCTAATCGTCGCCGGATTTCACCGGCTGCGAGGGCCCCTCGGACAGGGCCCGGCTGCGTACGCTATAGCCGGTCAACCAGGCTGGGTCCATCGGGTAGACTTCCGGGTCAAACAGTACGAAATAGAAATGCCACACCAGGATCGAGAGCGTCGCCAGCACGGCCTCATAGAA
>JBIKMK010000092.1:0-10293 GCA_044359315.1 Bryobacteraceae bacterium
GGGCCTCTCCCCGAAGGAAGAAGCCCTGGCCAACGTCCACAAGTTGCGGCGCTTAGAAGTAGAGCTTCAAAGCAATCTGCAAGCGGCGCGGCTGGTTGATTTGGTTGCGCCAGACGCCGAAGTTGGGGTCTTGTAGAGTCTGGGCGCCACCGACGCCGCCCCACAGCACGCGGTTGAAGGCGTTGAACGCTTCGCCGCGGAGGTTGAAGCGGATCTTCTCGGTGAAGTTGAAGTCCTTGGCGATGGAGAAGTTCTCGCTCAAGTTCGGCAGGAACCGGAAGTTGGGGTTGAAGCGCGTCATGTTGCCCAACCGGTCAGTCGGCTGGTCGGGGAAAGCGGCGCGGCTGATGTAGGTCTCCTTGAAGGGATCAAAGCGATCACCGGCCGGCTGGGTGCGCCAACCTTCGTAGCTGGAAACGGTGGGCCGGTTGGCTCCGCCAAAGTAGGGGAAGCTGACCGTCGTGCCGATGCCCACCGGCGTGCCGGAGCTATACACCTGCACGCCACCCAGACGCCAGCCACCCAGCACGACATTGCCAAGCCCCCCGGCGTTCATGTACTTGCGTCCCTTGCCGAATGGCAGTTCGTAGACGTAGCTGAACTTCAGGTTGTGCGTCTGATCCAACTGGCCGATCGAGTATTCCAGCGAGCGGTTGTTCTGGTCCATCGCCGCACCACCCACCCAGGCCGAATCCGCATCAGTGAGGATCTTCGAGAAGACGTAGCTAGTGAGGAAGGTCAGCCCGCTCGAGTAACGCTTTTCGAGTTTCAGGACAAAGGCATGATACTTGGACGATCCGCTACGGTCGCCATTGCCGCCCGCCGTGTCGATGGTGCTGTATTGCGGGAACGGCCGCCGCGACCACGCCACGCTCAGGTTGTCGCGGAAGCTGGCAAAGGGCTTGGTGAGGCCCGCCGCCTGGGCCGCCGCCGAGCTGATCGGCGAATTCAACAGCGTCCGGCCCGCCGCGGTGAAGGGGCTTAAGTTGGCCGGCAGCGACGCCAGGTTCAGCTGGTTGTAATTCAACAAACCGGCCTGCAGATGAGTGCCGCGCACATAGTTGTAGCCCACTTCCAGCACCGTGTCTTTGTTGATCTGCCGCTGGAGGTTAAACGTGTAAGTCAAGTTCTCCGGCGCGCGGCTGACTTCATTGCCTTGCCACCAGGGCTGTGAGTTGTAGTTGTTGAACTCCGGCACCAGGAACGGCGGCTTCGGCCAGGCCGGGAAGCCGTTCTGCAGTTGGAAGGTAGGCACAAAGCCTTGCGGATCCACCTGCGGGGTATCGTAGATCTGCACAAACCCCTGGAAGTGCGTGGAGCCGCCAACCGCGCGGACAGCACCAAAGGTACGCGCGGCGCCCGCGCGGATCACGGTCTTGTCGTTCACGCTATAGGCCAGCGACAAACGCGGACCCCAACCGCCATACCAGGTATCCACCAGCCGCCGGCGCCCCTCGCGGCCTTCACCGGTGCCGGCGAAAACCAGAGCCCCGGGACGGCCATTGGCACCCGGATTGGGGCGCGTGGGGCTGAAATCACTAAACTGATCGTTGACGGCAAAAGGCGAAACATTGACGTCATAGCGGATGCCGTAATTGATGGTCAACTTCTGGTTGATCCGCCAGTCATCCTGGAAGTAGCCGCCATAGTAGGGGAACCGCTGCGCGATATAGCGCGGTGTGTGAATGTTGCCGGTTACGGCACCCCCCAGGATGAAGCTGGCAAAGCCGGATCCGGTCAGGTTCGCCAAGTCACCCAGTTGCCCCGTCACGCGCCGGTTAAAGGAGGCCTGCCCCATGATGTTCTGCTGGCCGAAGCCGCTGTAGTTCACCATCTCGTACAGGCCGCCCATCTTGAAGCTGTGCTTGCCTTTGATCCAGCTAAAGTCGTCATTGAACGAATAGACGGCGTTGTCGGAGCCATTGTCAGAAGGGCCGCCCCAGCTGTTGAAGTCCGCCAGCGAAACATTCAGCAGGTTGTTGTTGCAATCCGGCACGTTGCCCAAACAAACGGTATCCTTCCAGGCCTTGGCACCCACGGCCAGCGCCCGGTTGATCTCGCGCCAATCATTGCCACCCGCGTAAAAGCGGTTGATCTTGTTGGAGCTGATCGTCCAATCCCAGCTGATGCGGTACTGTTTGCTGGTGGTGTTGTTGTAGTTGTTGCCGTTCAGGAACCCGGGCAACCCGATCGGACCGGCCGCACCCGGCGCGCTGGAGCGCTTGTTGTCGGAGTAGTAGAAGCTCATGCGGTGCTTCTCGTTAAAGTTGTGATCGCCACGGACGCTGAACTTATCCCACGGTGCCACCTGGGTGCCGCTTTGGATAAAGTTATTGCGCACATACGCCGAGGTGCCCGGAGTGATACCGGCAACATTCGGCAGGGCCGTCTGCCCAATGGTGCTCATCGCCTTGAAGATGTTGTCGAACCGGGCCGCCGGAATCTGGTTGTTCGGGAAGGGTGAGCGGCTGCCCGATGCACCCGTGGTGGGATCGAAAATGGTGATGCGGTTGTTGTTGTTATCCACCCAGTTATTGAAGTTGCCGTCGTAAAACTCCCGCGGAGCCACCGACAGGAAGCTGGGGTTGGCGCCCTCGCGGTTGCGGAAGCCTTCGTAGGAGACAAAGAAGAACGACTTGTTCTTGCCGTTGTAGATCTTCGGGATCCAGATCGGCCCGCCAAAGGTGCCGCCAAAGTCATGTTGCTTGTAGACGGGCTTCCGGGTGGCTTTGTTATAGAAGCCGGCGTCGAGAGCGTCATTGCGGAGAAACTCAAACAGGTTCCCATGGAACTCATTGGTGCCGGACTTGGAAACAAAGCTCATCTGGCCACCCTGGGCGCGGCCGTATTCGGCCTTGAAGCCATTGGAGTCCACAGTGAACTCGCTGATCGCATCCAGCGACGGCGTATTCATCGCCGCCCATTGCGTTTGCAGAGCGCGCCCGGTGTTCGAGGAAACGCCATCCAGCGAAACGCCGTAGGTAGCCGCCTGGCCGCCGCCAATCGAGAAGTTGTTATTGCCATCATTGGGAGCCTTCACTTCCGGCGCCAGCAGGGCCAGATCAAAGGGCGAGCGGAGCTGGCCGCCCACCACCAGTGGCAGTTGGTCCACCAGCCGGTTGGCCACGGCGGTCTGGATGCGGGCGTTCTCGGTTTGCACCTGCACCCCGGTAGCAGCCACTTCAATGGCCTGTTGCGTCGTACCCACTTCCAGCGTGATGTCGAGACGGGCCGTACCGGAGGCCGAGACAATGATGTCCTTGGCGACGGCAGCCTTGAAGCCCTGCTTCTCTACCCGCACCGTGTAGGTACCGATTTCGAGCGATGGCAGCGTGTAGTCACCCGATGAAGCGGAACTGACCTTGGTGATGGCATTCGTTTCCGTACGCGTCGCGGTGATCGACGCATCGGGGATAATCGCGCCACTCGAATCCTTGACGACACCCGTAATCAGGCCGCGGTCCTGTTGGGCATTGAGCAGTGCGCAGGCCGTGGCGGCGAGCAGAAGCAAACGTGACTTCATAAAACTCCTCTGGTAAAGCAATCTGGCGAAGAACATATCACAACTTGAATGGCAGCATAAGGTCCGCCGCCAGCAAGCAGTTTGGAGGAGATCATCAGTGACGGAAGCGGCGGTATCCGGCAATGCGCAACTGATCATCAGCCACTAATGTCCGCGACTTCGCCCGGACCCGGCCTGGAGTTCCCCGATGCGCCAGGAAAACTGACCCCAGTTCGGCCTCGGCGCGCTACAATCTCCATAGGCGAACAAATGGCGAAAATAGCGACCGCAAAACTCGACCTCCCCCGTCCCCTGCCCCTCCGGCAAGTCCCTTGCAATCTGCTCCCCTACACCCGCCTGGACCCGCTGCTGCCGGGGCTGCCGCGCGGGGCGATCACGGAGATTGTGGGCGCGGCCTCCTCCGGACGGACGGCGGTGATGCAGTCCATGCTGGCGACGGCGACGCGTGGCGGCGAGGTGTGCGCCATCGTCGATACACACGTCGCCTTCGACCCGCAGTCCGCCCGGTTGGCGGAGGCGGACCTGGGGAAGCTGCTGTGGGTGCAGTGCGCGCACCAGGTAGACAAGGCCATGCGGGCAGCGGACATGATTCTGCATGCGGGCGGCTTTGGCCTGGTGGTGCTGGACCTGGCCGATGCTCCAGTGACGGCCACGCAGCGCATCCCCACCTCGCACTGGTACCGCTTCCAGCGGGCCGTGGAGCATACGCCCACGGTGTTGATCGTGCTGGGCACCCAGCCGCTCGCGCGCGCCTGTGCCGCGCGGCAGATCGAACTGACCCCGCAGAGCCCGGTGTGGCAAGGCCGGACGCCGTTCGCGCTGCTGGAAGGCATGGAACTGGAAGCGGAGCTTCGCAAGCCGGTGCTGACGCAGAAGCTGACGCTGGAAGCCCGCCTGCCCGCCACCCTGGGAGCGTAAGCAGCCATGTTCGCCTGCTTGTTTGGATCGTCGCCCCTGCTGGCCGAACTGGCCGGGCAGTTTTCGCCTTTGCTGGAGCTGACAGCGCCCGATACGGTGGTCTTCTCGCTGGCCGGTTTGGCGCGCCTGTTCGGCGATACGCACCAGTTGGCCTCCGAAGTCTCGCGTCGCGGGCAGGCGATGGGCATCCAGGCCAATTTGGCCATCGCCCGCAACCCCGACGCCGCCGTAATTGCGGCACGACATCTGCGGGGCGTCACCATCATCGCGCCCGGCGATGAAGCAGCGGTGCTGGGCCGCATCGCCATCCAACATCTGCCGGCGGACCCGGTACTGATTGATACCCTGCTCAGCTGGGGCATCCGCACCTTTGGCGAATTTGCCGCGCTGCCCGCGATGGGCATAGCCGAGCGCCTGGGTGAAGCGGGGACACGGCTGCGCCTGCTCGCCTGCGGGCAGCTTTCCCGTCCGCTCCAAGTGGCGGCCCCACCGGAAGACTACACCGCCCGGCAGGAACTGGAGCATCCCGTAGAACTGCTGGAGCCGCTGCTGTTCGTCGTCTCCGCGCTGGTGCGGGACCTCACCGCTCGGCTGGCACGGCAGTCGCTCGCCACCAATCGCATCACGCTCAGGTTCACACTGGCCAAGGGGGAGCAGCGGACACGCTCGCTCGAATTCCCCGTCGCGTTGCGAGACCCGATGGTGCTACTAAAGCAAGTGCAACTGGATCTCGAAGCCCACCCGCTGAAGGCGGCGATTCAGACCTTGGAAGTGACGCTCCACCCCGCCGAGACACGGTCACGCCAGGATGGGCTCTTTGTCCCCACGGCACCCGAGCCCGAAAAGCTGCAACTGCTGATCGCGCGGCTGGGTGCGTTGGTGGGGCCGGAACATGTCGGCACGCCCGCTCTGCTGGACACGCACCGTCCGGACGCCTATCAGTTGCGGCCCTGCGCCTTTGAGCCCGTCAAGGAACCCGGAACCATAACCAAACCCAACCTGCAACTGGCGTTCCGCTACTTCCGCCCGCCCATCGAAGCCGCCGTGGAGTTGCAGCAGGGCGCACCCAGCCGCGTCCGGTCACAGAAGGTGGCCGGAGTGGTCCGCCAGACCGCGGGCCCGTGGCGGACCTCGGGCGAATGGTGGGCCTCCACCGCCTGGAGCCGCGATGAATGGGACATTGCACTTGATTCGGGCGGCCTCTACCGGCTCTATTGCGGGCAAGCGCCGCACAGGGCGGCAGCTACGACTGATGTATGCCGAACTGCACGCCCGATCCGCCTTCAGCTTTCTGGAAGGCGCGACGCTGCCGGAGGATCTGGTGGCCGAAGCGGCGCGCCTGGAGATGCCGGCGGTGGCCATGCTCGACCGCGACAATCTCTCCGGTGCCGTCCGCTTCCATAAGGCCGCAGTGAAGGCCGGACTGCGCGCCATCATCGGCGCCGAAGTGACGGCGGTGGAGGGGTTCCGCTACCCGCTGATTGTCGAAACCCGGCGCGGCTACCAAAACCTGTGCCGTCTGCTGAGCACGATCAAACTGAACGGTCAGCCCGGTGCCACGCAAGCAGACATTGAGCAGCATGCTTCAGGCCTGATCTGCCTGACACGCGGCGTCAATCGGCCGCTCGAACAACTGGTGGACACCTTTGGCCGCGCAAACGTCTACGTCGAACTGCAACGCCATCTCCACCGCGAGGAAGAAGCACTGAACCGCGCTGACATGGAAGCGGCACGCCGCTGGAAGCTGCCCCTGCTGGCCACCAACGGCATCAATCACGCCACGCCGCCGGAGCGCGAGCTGGCCGATACGCTCACCTCCATCCGCCACCGCACCACCATCCAGCGCGCCGGAAAACTGCTGGCCCGCAATGCCGAGCGGCACCTGAAGCCCGCCGCTGAAATGCAGCGCCTGTTCGCCGACCGGCCGGAGGCCATCAGCAACTCGCTCGAACTGGCGCAGCGCGTCACTTACTCGCTGGCCAACCTGGGCTATGAGTTCCCCCGCTATCCCGTGGGGCCGGGCGAGACCATGAACTCCTTCCTGCGCCAGCGCGTCGATGAAGGCGCGCACGACCGCTTCCGGCCCTATCATGAACGCGCGCGCCGCCAGATGGAGCGCGAACTGAAGCTGATCGAAAAGCTGGACCTGGCCGGCTACTTCCTGATCGTCTGGGACATCGTCCAGTTCTGCCGCCGCCAGGGAATCATGGTGCAGGGGCGAGGCTCGGCCGCCAATAGCGCGGTCTGCTACGCGCTGGGGATCACCGCTGTCGACCCCATCGCCATGGATCTGCTATTTGAGCGCTTCCTGTCGGAGAACCGCGGCGAGTGGCCCGATATCGATGTCGACCTGCCCAGCGGCGACGACCGCGAGCAAGTGATCCAGTACGTCTACCGCCGCTACGGCCAACTGGGCGCGGCCATGACGGCCAACGTCATCACCTACCGGGGCCGCTCCGCCGTGCGCGATGTCGGCAAAGCGCTGGGCTTCCCCGAAGAGGTGCTGGGCCGGTTATCCAAGCTCTCCTCACGCGGCGGCTGGGAGCATGCGCAGGAGACGCCACCCGAAGAACAGGCCGGCAAGCTGGAGCAGCAACTGCGCGCCGCCGGACTGGACCGTCAACATCCGCTGGTGAGCAAGCTGGTCGCGCTCTCCGGCCAGATCCAGGACCTGCCGCGCCACCTGGGCCAGCATTCCGGCGGCATGGTGATCTGCCAAGGCCAACTGGACGCGATCGTCCCGCTGCAACCGGCCACCATGCCCGGACGCGTGATCGTGCAATGGGACAAGGAAGATTGCGCCGACATGGGCATCATCAAGGTGGACCTGCTAGGGCTGGGCATGATGGCGGTGCTGCGCGATTCCGTCAACCTGATCCGCAGCCACTACCGCGAAGAAGTAGACCTGGCCCAGATCCCCAAGACCGACCCCAAGGTCTATCAAGCCCTGCAGCAGGCCGACACCGTGGGCATGTTCCAGGTGGAAAGCCGCGCTCAAATCTCCTTTCTGCCGCAGATGAAGCCGCAGCAGTTTTACGACATCGTGGTGCAAGTAGCCATCATCCGCCCCGGGCCGATTGTGGGCAAGATGCTGCACCCGTATCTGCGCCGCCGCCAGGGCATGGAACCAGCAACGTCGCTGCACCCATCGCTCGATGAAGTGCTGAAGCGGACGCTCGGCGTGCCGCTGTTTCAAGAGCAACTGTTGCGCATGGCCATGATCGCGGCGGACTTCACCGGTGGCGAGGCGGAAGAGTTGCGCCGGGCCATGGGCTTCAAGCGCAGCCAGCAGCGCATGGCCGAGATCGACGTGCGCTTGCGCGAAGGCATGACGCGCAAAGGCATCGATCAAGCCGCGCAGGACGCCATCGTGCTCTCCATCACGTCGTTCGCCTTGTACGGCTTTCCCGAATCGCACGCCATCAGCTTCGCCTTGATCGCCTATGCCAGCGCGTACTTGAAGTGCCACTATCTGGCGGCCTTCACGGCGGCGATCCTGAACAATCAGCCGATGGGTTTTTACAACTCCTTCACGCTGGTCAAAGACGCCCAGCGGCATGGGCTGCACTTTCAACCGGTGGACGTGACGCAGTCGGATTGGCTGTGCAAGCTCGAACAGCATGCAGGTGTTTGGCAAGTGCGCCTGGGCTTCAACTACGTGAAGGGCTTCCGCCACCTGACCGCCCGCAACATCACCCACGCCCGCGCGCAGCGCCCTTTTTCGAGCATCGACGACCTCACCCAGCGCACCGCCATCTCACGCGAAGAACTAAAGTCGCTAGCGGAGCTGGGTGCGTTGAATCATATTGGCCACGAAACGCCCGGTACCGCACAGCACCGCCGCGGCGCGCTCTGGCAATCCGAGCTCGCCCTACGCCCCGCAGGTGAACTGTTCGAGCAACTCAGCACCACGGACCAGCCTTCGCCGCTCGCTCCCATGACGCTGGAAGAACGCCTAACCTCCGACTTCCGCCGTTCCGGCCTGACCATCGGCGCGCACCCAATGCGCCTGCACCGGGAAACACTGGCCCACCTGAACGTCGTGACGGCCGCGCAAGTCCGGTATCTACCGGACCGCAAACCCATCCGCGTCGCGGGAGCCGTCATCTGCCGTCAGCAGCCCTCGACGGCCAAAGGCTTCGTCTTCCTGAGTCTCGAAGACGAAACCGGCATCGTCAACGTCATCTTCCAACCCGACATGTACGCCCGCCACAAACTCACCGTCCTCGGCCACCCGGCGCTAATAATAGATGGCATCCTCCAAAACCAACGCGGCGTGGCGTCGGTGAAGGCAAGCGATGTGCGGGCGATGGAGGCAGCTCCGGTGGCGGCGGGGCGGTCGCATGATTTCCATTAGCGTCCCCGTTTTTTCGCGATCCCGGGACAGAGTGAGACATTTCGAGACATTCAGCTATCGCCCAACACGAGAACAGGCCCGTGATCGGGAGCCGCTCCCAGCCTGCCACTGAGTGGTGCTGAGGGATGGGGCGGCGGCACTTATCGAGTTGATAAAACAGGAGATGTTTTTGTGATCGGCCAGCCTTGAGTCTAGCCTTCATGACCCGCCTCGCCTAGCAGGCCAACTCTCGCAACACGGCCTCAATCAAGCGCGGGCTCACCCTGAAGCTGGTTTGTTGGAGCCGATGGAGTGCCGCCCTCAGGTCGATCAGGTTCAGGTGTGCCGCATCCCGCAGAACGCGTAGTGTGCCAGCTACCTTCAGGCCGCACCGTTCCGCGACGGCGCGCGCGTCCCGTTCATCGATAAGCATCAGCTCCGCCGAGCTTTCCAAAGCTAACGCCAGTGCCTCGCGTTCGCCACGATCCAGTGTTGCTAACCGCGGATCATCGCTCCGGCGGGCATGGAACACCACCAGCCACTCCGGAGGTTCCGCCATCCACGCCCGCACGGCAGGTGGGGCGTCAAGACTAGATAACTCATCGCGGACCGCTACCGGAATGGTCACTGTGCCGAAGAGCACACGGAGTAGATCCACCTCGCCGATCAGGACGAGGTAGTTGATGGGGCTGGTATCTGAGGCAACCATCAGGCCTTCGGCGGGATGGCGGCTGGGAGGGCCGCGACAGGTGGAACAAGATCGTCCAGCGAATCATCCAGCCAGACGCCGTGGGATTTCAAAACTGCGTCGGCTTCAAAGCGCGAAACCTTGAGCAGGCGGCGGAACTGAAGGTCGGTCAGCCGTCTAGCCCGGTATTCCTCCACGGCCAACGCCTCTAGGGCGGTCTTGGAGAGGTCGCCGTGCGAACCATGCATATGGGCGGCTAAGTCTTCCGGAAGCTCGAGTGTGATTGTGACCGCCATAGTAGATCCTTCTCTTATCTGTAGCACGCCGAACCCTGTTCCACCCGCCCCCCTCGCAGTACAATCACCTCCATGCTCACCCGCCGCAGCCTGCTGGCTGCTCCGCTGGCCTTGGCGGCCCCGGCGCGCCCGAACATCATCGTCTTTATGACCGACGACCATGGCGCGTGGGCCACCGGCGCTTATGGCTGCTCCGAGATGTTTACGCCCAATATCGACCGACTGGCGCGGACGGGGACGCGGTTTACGCAAGCCTACGCGGCGACGCCGGTTTGTTCGCCCAGCCGGTTGAGCTATATGACGGGCAAGATGCCGTCGCAGCATGGCGTGCAGGATTGGCTGCGGCCAGAAGATAGCTTTGGCAAAGACACGCGGCGGTGGCTTGCGGGGCACTCGACCTACGCTCGGCTGCTTTCTGAAGCCGGCTATCGCACAGGCATGGTGGGCAAGTGGCACATGGGCGATGACGAGCATGCGCAGGAGGGGTTCAGCTATTGGGCTACGGTACCGGGCGGGGGTGGGCCGTTCAAGG
>JBIKMK010000677.1:0-2866 GCA_044359315.1 Bryobacteraceae bacterium
CGAAAGCTTCCTTCGGAGCTGCATGTTGAGCGACGTCTGGAAGGCATGATAGGAAGACGCGACGCCCGAAGTGAGGTACGTCACTACGCCCTGGGCCGGATTGGGGCGCAGGTTGGGTTGCAGATTGTCGCCGCCATTGGGGCGCATGGTGCGTGGCAGTTTTGAGCCACGGTTGCCGACATACCCGATGCTGAGCACCGAACCCCGGCTGAACAGTTGACGTTCCACGGTGAGATTCCAGTTCTGTACGTAGGGGTTCACCAGATTGCGGTCCACCAGGTAGCTATCGGAGCCAATCACCGCGCCCGCCAGAAGATCCGGGAAACGCGGCTGGAACCGGGAGAGCGTAGTGACCTGCGGTGGCGTAAACCGGGATTGAGCAATGAAGTCCATCTGGAGCGGGGAATAGAACAGCCCGTAGCCGCCGCGAACGATGGTGGTGTTCTTGCCGCGAATGTCCCACGCGAAGCCGGCGCGCGGGGCAAAGTTGTTCCTGTCGGAGCCATAGCGCTGGGTGAGGCGGTTGGCATTCTCCGTGGGTACACCGTAGTACTCGTGGCGGACGCCCAGATTCAGCGTCAGCGTACGCGTGACGCGCCAGTCGTCCTGCAGGTACCAACCTAGTTCGTGATTGCGCTGGTCGATCCGGGAGTTGCCGATCGCACGAGAGTAGGTCAGCGGGGCACCGGCCAGGAATGCGCCGACGGAGGGGAAGATCATCGTCCCGTTGAAGTTGCGGTCGCTGGTGGAGTTGTACTGAATGATCCGCCCGATCAGGCCGGCCTTCATGACATGCTTGCCGGCCGAGTAGCTGAGGTCGTTGGCGAACGTGTAATTGTGCGTGCGGGTCTCGGTGGGGGGAATGAACGTGCCCAGGCGAGGCAGGCCGGTGACCAGCATCAGACCAATGAAGCCGTTTACCGCCGGATCTCCCATCACCGGAGTGCTGGGAGTCACTCGGGAGTAAAAGGTGGAATAGGTAGCCCGGAACTGATTGTAGGTCCGCGGCGTCAGGGTGGAATCGAGACTGGCCACCGCCGAGTGCGAATGGTTGATGGTGTCGGCATCGCCCGCGCCCAAGCGGTCCCGCGTCGGGCCGATGGCATTCACCCAGTTGCGGCGAGCCGAAAGCCGGTGGCGGCTATTGAGCTGATAGTCCAGGCGGGCGATACCCGTGAGGGTGGTGGTGGGGCTGGAAACAGCCGTGCTCTGTAGATTGGTTCCGGGAATGTTTGGTTCCGGGTAGTAGGCCAAAAGTGGGCGCACCGCCGGAACGGCGCGGGCGCGTTCGGCTGCGGTCAACGTGGTGATGGTGGAGGAGGAGCGAAATGCATTGCGGCTGCTCACTTCATAGCCGCCGAAGAAGAACAGCCGGTTTTTGCGCAGCGGCCCGCCGAGCGTCATGCCCGGCATATTGACGCGAACCGGATTCCGGGCGGTCAGCAGAGGGTTGCGCGAGTTCAATGCTTCGTTCTGAAACAAGTAGTAGGTGGAACCGTGCCAGTCGTTGCCGCCCTGTTTGGTCACAAGATTCACGACGGCACCGGAGGCACGCCCGAACTCGGCCTTGAAGTTTGAAGTCTGCATCTCGAAGGCCTCCACGGTCTCCATCGAGACGGGCTGCTCGGTCAGGCCCCGTCCCAGCAGATTGCCCGAAACGGGGTCGTTGTACTCAGCCGAATCGACCATCGTGTTGACCGCTCCGATGGGCCGGTTTCCATTCACCGTGAAGGGTGCGTGGTTGGCCGAAGAGAAACCCACGCCGGGTGTCTGATAGGACAGCGCCCGATAGTTGCGGCCCTGGCCACCGGCGATCATCGGGATGTTCTCCACTTCGCGGGACGAATAGTTGGAACCGCGGACGCCATTGGCTGCGACGCGCTCAATCTCGGCAATCGTGTCGGTGACCACCATGGCCTCCTGCACGGCGCCTAGTTCCAGCCGGACGATGCGGGTTACTTCCTGGCCTGCCACCAAATCCAGTGCTTCAATGCGATAGGGCTTGAAGCCGTCCTTCTCAATTGTCAACGCATAGGTTCCGGTGGTGAGTCCGTTCACGCGGAACACTCCGGCATCAGTGGTGCGGCTGAGCAGCGTTTGATTGTTCTGCGCGGATGTCAACTTCACTTCCGCACCGGAAACCGGTTGGTCCGACGGGTCCAGAATGGTGCCGGACAGATAGGCGTTCACCCCTTGGGCCAGTGCGGCAGCACCAGCCATGAGTAGTAGCGATAGTACTTTCTTCATCTTGTTCTCCTGCGGATTCCGAAATAGAAGATGGCAGCCAGCGTGGCGACGGCCAAGCTGCCCATGAGCGAGTTGCGAACGATGGTCTGGGTTTCGGCGGAGGCCATCTCACGGACCAGCCGTTGGCCCACCACTAGCGCGCCTGACTGGGTGCTGACCGTCGCCCGCTCCAGCGCTTGGGTAAAGTTCTTCGATAACAACATCCCCGGTGCATTGCCCGGAGCATCCAGCTGTTTCTTGACGAAAGACTGCAGGGCGGTATTGCCCGTGGTGCGTTCGCCGCCCGAGGTTCCGTGCACGGCCACTGACTGCGCGTACTCGGTGGCGAGCTTCTCCAGAACCTTCGCGTCCGGCTTCCAGTAGCCCTTACGCGCCGTCTCCAGCATCGTCGCGGTGAGGTTCTGAAAGGCGTAAGGGTTCTTCTTGTCGAACCACTCCTTCATGCCCAGCTTGTCCCGGTCCTCGACGTAGAGTTGGTAGATTTCGTCCCACATATAGCCCTTGACCGCGTCGGGCTTGGTCACTTGCCAGCCGTAAAGATTGGAAGCCAGGGTGGCGATTTCAGAGGCGCCGGAGAAGTCGTTCTTCTTCATGCCGTCGATCCACTTCTTGTTCCAGT
>JBIKMK010000678.1:0-2865 GCA_044359315.1 Bryobacteraceae bacterium
CCTTAGTCTGTGCACTAGGCTGCCGGACGGGGTACTTCGCCATCTCCGATTGTTCGCGCGTGGACGGTATGGTCGCCTAGCCCCATGCGTCAGCTTGGGGCTTCTTCCACTCCTTGAACAAGCCCCAAGCCCACGCATTGTGCTGGAAGCAGGTCACACTCAGCCCCGAGCTTACGCCCTGTCTCTCCGCCCCACGATGCCGCAGTGCGATAGAATCGCGCCATGTTGACCCGCCGTCAGTTCGCTCTCACCGCCGCCGCGCCCCTGGCGGCCAGTGCTCAAGGCACGCCGCTGCCCACCCGCCGCTTGGGCAACATCAACTTCAAAGCCTCCATCTTCGGCATCGGTGCCCAGCATCTGGGCGACTATGACGCCACCCAAGCCAACATGGACCGCGTCATCGGCGAAGCCATCGATAATGGCGTCAACTACATCGATACCGCCCCGCCTTACAACCTCAGTGAAGAGCGTCTGGGCCACGCCCTGAAAGGCAAGCGCGACAAAGTCTTCCTGGTCAGCAAAGTGGAGACCAACGCCAAAGGCGACGTCGATTATCAGATCAAGGATTCGCTGCACAAACTCCAGACCGACTATCTCGATTGCGTCCACATGCACAACGTCGGCCGCACGGACCGTTACCCCTCGCTCGACGTCATGCTCGACCGCAAGGAAGGTACGCTCGGCGCGCTGATGGAATGGAAGCGCAAAGGCGTCATCAAGCACATCGGCGCCACCTGCCACATGCGCCCGGCGCGCGCCATCCCGGTGCTGGAGACCGGTGAGATTGAGCTGTTCATGTGTAGCGTCAACTTCGTCGAACGCCACATCTACAACTTTGAAGAAAAGGTGCTGCCGGAATGCCGCAAGCGCGGCGTCGGCGTCATCGGCATGAAGGTGCTGGGCGGACCCGTCAAGGGCGGCGCGCGCCTGATGTCGGCGGACGACTATGCGGCGACGCTCCGCTACGCCTGGTCGACGCCCGGCCTGGCGGTGGCCATCATTGGCGTCCGGAATCCCGAAGAGCTTCGCATGGCCCTGAAAGCCGCCCGCGACTACCAGCCCTTGCCCGCTCCTGAGATGAGTTCTCTGATGCAGCGCGGCAAAACCATGGCCGCCCAGTGGGGCCCCTTGCGCGGACCGGTGGCTTGATCCCATGAAGCCACAAGTCATCGAAGTCCCCGGCCTGCCCCCGGCCAACAACACCTATTCGCAGGCCACCATTCTGGGTGATCTCGTCTTCGTCTCCGGCCAACTGGGCATCAACCCCGCCACCGGACACCTGGCCGAAGGCGGCATTGCTGCCCAGACGCGGCAGGCCATCGAGAACATCATCACCATCCTGGCCGCCAGCGGCTCCTCGCTTGAACGCGTGGCCAAGGTCACCTTGTTTCTAGCCGACTTTTCGCAGCTCGCCGCCGCCAACCAGGTCTACGCCGAATACTTCACCCACCGCCCCGCCAAGACCGGCGTTGGCATCGATCAACTGTGGGGCGGGGCACTGATCGAGATCGAAGTCACCGCCAGCCGCGGCTAGCGGCCGCCATTCGGCACCGCTCAATGCCATACTCATGGTTTCATGCGGATCGCTTCCATTCACGCCCACCCCGACGACGCCGAGATTCTCGCTGGCGGCACGCTCGCGCTGCTGGCCAGCCAAGGCCACCACGTCACCATCGTCTCCATGACACCCGGTGACAAAGGCAGCGATCAGTTGAAGCCGGAAGATATTGCGGCCGTCCGCCGACTGGAAGCCGCCACCGCCGCCATGCTGATCGGGGCCGAATACATCTGCGCCGAATTCCGTGACCTCGAGATCTTCTCTGACCAGCCCTCGCGCGCCCGCATCGTCGAACTGGTGCGCCAGCTGCGGCCCGACATCGTGCTCACCTCCGCGCCGTCGGATTATCTTTGCGATCACGAAGCCACCAGCCTGCTGGTGCGCGACGCGCTCTTCGCCGCCCCCGCGCGCAACTATCTGACGGACTCCCCGCCCTTGTTCCGCATCCCTCACCTCTACTTCATGGACCCCATCGAAGGCCTGGACCGCGACCATCAGCCCGTCACGCCGGACTTCATCGTTGACGTCACCGACGTGTTCGAAATGAAGCAGGCCATGCTCGCCGCCCACGGTAGCCAGCGCGAATGGCTGCTCCGCCAGCACGGCATGGACGACTACATGGCCAGCATGGAAACCTGGACCCGCGCCCGCGGCCAAGCCGCACTGGTCCCCTACGGCGAAGGCTTCCGCCAATACTGCGGCCACCCGTATCCCCAAACGCCCGCGCTGCAAGACCTGCTGGGCCCGCTGGCCCACGGGCATCGCCACTGAGGCGCGGTCAGGCAACCGGTAGATGTGGCCACGGAGCTGCGGGGTCGCCTCATGGCCTTTAGAGCTGAGCTGTGCCGCGTCTCACCATTTGGCTCCAGATTGGGTCCCCCCCCGCGTTCCGGCAGCAACTACAAGCTGCGGATGGGCCTTTGGGGCTCGCGCCACGTGACGGGTTCAACCGTTACGAACGACACGCGCCTTCCCAGGCGTGACATGGCCAGCGCCGCCGCACCCTGTGGAATCTCCGCCGCCCTCGGCCATACAGGCAAGGGCCATTCTTCATGGAGAACGTGCGTGCGAATCAGGCAGTCAAAAGCCCCCACCTGCTGTTCTGGGGTCTCTAGCGGACCAAGCACCATGCCGTGGATCGCCGTGACTGCTATGTATCCCTCGTGATGCTCCACATCCGCAATCACGTGAACCTCACGAGTCCAACTACGCGCACAGATGATTCGGCCCTGTTGATAGAAGATGGCCCATTTGTCCTCCATCGCCTTCGGCAGAAACAGCGCGCCGTCAGCTAGCGGGAGGTCAAC
>JBIKMK010000679.1:0-2862 GCA_044359315.1 Bryobacteraceae bacterium
GTTCCAGTTTGACGGATAGCCGCCCTCAGGCAGACCCCGGAAAAGCCGCGTTAGTGACTGGTCGCTGGCTTGTTGCAGCCGGCCCTTGGCCTGTTCAGGGAACGCGCTTCCCCAGATGGCGATGCCATTGTACGGATCGCCCGAGCCCGGAACCAACGCGCCGTTAACAGGGTTAATGCGGGGCGCGTTGGCCGGCACAAAGAACTGGGGCAGCCAAGTGGAAACGTTTCCCTGTGCGATGGTGGCCGGCCGCAGGATGTTGTACCGCAGACCCAAATCCAGCGTCAATCGTTGCGAGACCTTCCACTTATCCTGGGCATACATCTCAACCGTCCAGTAGCGCGGACGATAGAAAGAGTCCGACTCCCACTCCTGATACTGCTGAAACGTGCCGAGAAGTACGTCTGCCAGTACGTTTCGGCTGGAACCCAGGGCGGCCGTATTGAACGTGACTTGGCCTTCGTCACGGACGTTCGTGTTCTCATTCATGCGCGAGCGGATCACGAAGACGCCGGCTTTGAACGTGTGAGCTCCTGCGACCTTGGTGAAGTCGTCGCGGAATTGAAAAGGTGTCTGTCCGCTGCGGATGCGGTCATTCGAGTTGTAGCCAACAAAACCAGCAATGGACACGGCCGGGGCGACGTCGGAACGATTGAGCGGATAGAGTTCAGGAATGGTCAATCCGAGGGCGGGTCGCGTGATGGCCGAGACATCCGGGTTCCCCGTGATCCTGGTGTGGCCGGCGCTGAACATCGCGTAGTTAATCATTGTCGGCGAGATGGTGGACTGCCAACTGAGCGAAGTAAGATAACCGGGACGATTCCGCGGATTCGGAACGATGGGAAGGCTGTTGTTGCGAAAGGCAAACAGAATGTTCCATGTGTCCAGCACCAACTTATACGAGAGCTGATTCTTTGGCGTCAGATTGTAGTCGACGCGGATGAGTTCCTCGCGATAGTCGGTTTTGTTGCTGCCGGCAGCGGCGAAGTTGCCGCCTGGTCCGGGAAAGTTCGGCAGCGGAATGGGCCGCAAGAGGCGTGGCCCGTTCGCCGACCATCGCGAAGCCGGAACGATCCTATCGGGGAACGGTGTGTTGCTCAGCGGGTCGATGGGGGCTGCCAGTGAACTGCCGTTGAAGTTCCCCGCGCGTTCAAGCGCGGTGGGCACTACGTTGACGGTCGTCTGCCCCTGTCTTGTGTACTTCCATTCCTGGCTATAGAAGAAGAACAGCTTGTCTTTGGCGGTGTTGAACTTGCCCGGTATGTAGATGGGCCCGCCGAGTGTGCCGCCGAAATCGTTAAACCGGAGCGGCAGTAAGCGTTGATCGAAGAAAGACCGGGCATCGAAGCGATTGTTCCGCACGAAGTAGAAAAGACTGCCATGAAAGTTCTGCGTGCCGCTCTTGGTCACCAGATTGATCAGCGACCCACCGCGGCCGCCAAACTCGGCCGCGTAGGCGGAGGTTTCCATCTTCACTTCCGCGAGGGCATCAACGTTTGGGTCAACCAAGGAATTGCTATTCCCACCATCGGTCAAATTCGGGGCGCCATCCACCGTGAAGAAGTTGGAAAGAGTTCGAACCCCGTTCACCGCCTGCTGCGTGATGGTGGTTTGCGGATTGAAGACGTTCAGTGTCGTCGCCGCCACACCGGGCGTCAGACGCAGCAGTTGCAGGTACTCGCGACCATTCATCGCAATCTGACTAATCTGTCGATCGTCAATCACTCGGCCGATGCTTCCAGACGTCGTTTGCACCTGTTCGGTGGAGGCGTCAACCGTCACGGATTCGGTGATTTGGCCAACTTCCAAACGGATGGAAAGAGACCGGGTAGATCCGCTATCGAGAACCACGCCCTGCTGCTCAATGCTTTTGAATCCCTGACGCTCGACCCGGATTCGATAGGTTCCGGCGGCCAAACCGGGAAACACAAAAGACCCCGCGCCGTCAGTGATGACCGTCTGTTGGTTTCCCGTTCCTTGATTGCGGGCGGTTACGGAGCTGCCAACGATGACCGAACCGGAACTATCCAAGACCGTGCCGCTAATCAATCCGACGTTGGTTTGGCTCATGACGGGCAGAGCACATAGCGCCAACAGATAAGACGTGAATCTGAGTGACATTTATCCTTCTCTCGATACGGTGGCGGGAGATCCGCCGGGTTACGCTTCGTAGGAAATGTAGCAGCTGGAAGTGCGTTCAGACAATGGTTTCAGGGCCAGTTACGGTAACTGACTGGCTGTTACTTCAGAGGCAGCGGATGGCAACCGAGCGATAGCGAGGGTGGGTGCGTACGCCGTCCCAGCGGGGATCGAGCGGCAGCCAGAGAACCTCGTATGACCGGTCCTGAAACGCTCGCTCGAGATGGTCGAACGCGCGCGCTGTCTCACCCATTCCGAGGGCGACCACGGCTGGGTCAAACGGTGAGACGTACTTTTCCTGGCTGAGCTCGATGAGCTCAATTTCACAGCGTCGCGCATCCGCTTGGTGTCCGGAGATACCAAAGCAATGCCCAAGCGCACCAATCAGCCGGGCCGTAGGCCGAAGGGCACGCCCTGCGCCGAAAGCGGCGATGGCCTCGTCGTACTGCTTCAACTGTGTACAAGCCAAGCCAAGGATCCAGTAGGCTTCGTGGAAGTCAGGAGCGAGTTCGAGAGTGCGGCGGGCCTGGGCTGCGGCTGCAGCGTAGTCCCGCATCGCCCAATGGATCACCGCCACATCGCGTGAGATGCCGATAGACACAGGATCGAGCAGCGCGGCTTCGCGAATCTCGAGTTGTGCTTCCGCCAGCCGCCGCTGCGGCATCAAGCAAGTGATGGCGTACCAGTGGTGCGCGGTGGAGTGCCGGGGGTTCAACTCGATGG
>JBIKMK010000680.1:0-2858 GCA_044359315.1 Bryobacteraceae bacterium
CCGGCTATGGTCGATCCCGAAATGCTGAAAAATCAACTCGACGTCGGCATTCGTGGCTTCCATCAACGGAAACAGCAGATGCTCGATGTCCACTTCATAGTTGGTCCGCGAGAAGCAGGCGGCGGCCGCCGCCTCCATGGCTTGGCGGCAAGTGGGATTCAGTTTGGCGACGAGAAACTTGAGAGTGACTTCCACGCGGGTTTTTTCGAATTCAGGCTAAACCACTATAGCGAGCGCGAACGGCGGACCAGAGCTTGGATCTGCTCCCGGCTGGTGAAATCGGCAGCGGCCCGGGATGCGGACGACAGATCGGGGAAAACGCTGACCCGGACGGCGTACCACATCCGCAAATCAGCATCCGGAGCCTTGAAGATCCGGGCCTGGATGTTGCGCTCCTTTAGTTCCGCCACCAGCTGCTGAGCATTCTTCGGTTCCCGGAAACTACCCACTTGCAGCGTGTATTCGCCTTCTTCACCGCGTACCGCGGCCGAAGCGGCGGGCTTTGTTTCCGCCACCGGCGAGGGCTTGGGCGCGGCAGCGGGCGGAGCGGCTTGGGCCACGGTAGCGGCCGGAGAGCCGGCACTGGCCGAACCCGGCGCGGTGGCCGCAGTCGCCTGCGGCGCGGGCACGGCAGTCTCCGGCTGAACCGCGGCAGCGGCCGCTTGTTTGGGGGTCACACCCGGGCCTGCTTGCTGTGACTGGCGGTATGCCTTCGCCAACAAGATATCCTGCTGCGTTGGCTTCCACAAAGCCAGCCCGACCACCAATCCGGCCATAAACATTGAGCCCATCACCAGGGTGCCGCCGACCGCCAAGATGGCGGTGGTCTTGCGCGTGAGTACAATCGTCGCCAGCATCGCCTTAGGCCACCTGTACCGTAAACTGCCCGGGGACATTGATCGAGATCACACCGGCCCACATGCACATCAATTTGGAAGAGTTATTCAACGCCGGCATGTTGGCGATCAACACCGTCGGACTGCCCGGCACCCACGGGGCGGCCGTCGCCGGAATACAGGGCATCGGCGTCAAGACACCCAAGGCGGCAGCAGTAGCGGCAGCCACCATCGGGTTGGCGATCGAATTACACATGCCGAAGGGCATAATGTTCAGCATCGGCACGTGATCCATGATGTTCGCCGCCGGAGTCTGCGTCAGGGTGCGGTTCACCGGCAACACCACCAGGCTGGACGGTGCCACGCCAAAGCTGCACTGCAACATCGCGCCCATGCAGACTTGTTGCCCCATAACCTCGTAATCTAATACAGGTGGGGCCCGGGCGATGTGCGATTTTGCTCACTTCCGGGCAGGTTCCTCCCCACCACAGGCCGCAATTGAGGTTCCTGCGCCACAAACCGGAGCATCTTGTCCGTCGCGACGCGGATTCCGATGCGGGGCGTCACCAGTACACCGGACGGTTCCGCCCCGGGAGCAATAAACAGCGGCCCCGGCACAGTCAGATCCACACCGTTGTGCTGGCGGCCCAGGCCGAACGCTTTCGTCAGCCGCCCGGGTCCGTTGACATCAGCGACGGACCGGATCAGGACGCAGCCCGCGGTACCGGGCCGTTCGCAAGTGACGTTCAAGCAAAGGTGCAGGCCATAGATCAGGTAGACATACGCATGACCGGTGGTCTCAAAGATCACCCGCGTCCGCGGCGTCACGCCCCGGTGGGAGTGGGCGGCGGGATCGCCCTGACCCAGATAAGCCTCCACCTCCGTAATGCGGCTGGAGCGCGCGCCGGAGACCAGATGCTGGCCCAGCAGGGCCCGGGCCACAGTGACCGGGTCACGCTCGTAAAACGATCGCGGCAGGGGGTTGAGCGGCAATGGGGTGAGCGGAGGCAATCGATCCATGCGATACCATTCTTGTTTATCCGATGCGGCTGTTCTGCGGACTCGCTCTCGCCTACGAAACAAGGCGCAATCTCGAACTGATGCTCCAACACCTGCGGCCCTCCGCGTCCATCAACTGGAGCCCGCCCGAGAACTGGCACATCACCACCAAGTTTATCGGCGAGCAGCCGGAAGACCAGTTACCCGAGATCGTTCGCGCCTTGGGCACCGTGCCCCCCACGGGCCCCCTGGAGATCTCCATCGCCGGCCTGGGCTGGTTCCCCAATCCCCATCAGCCGCGCTTCCTATTTGCGGGTGTCCAGGGTCCGGCGGCGCTGGCCGATCTCGCCCGGACAACGGACGAGCAATTGACCCAGGTGGGCGTCCCCCGTGAAACCAAGCCCTACACCCCGCACCTGACCCTGGCCCGGATGAAGCCCCCCAGCGAGATCGCTGATCTGCGCCGCGCCATTGCCGCGCTGCCGCTGGCCGACTTTGGCCGGTTTGTGGCGGCTAAACATCTGCTCTACCAAAGCAAGCTGGGGCCCACCGGCAGCCAGTACACCGTGCTGGCGGAGTTCCCTTTATGATCAGCGCTTTTGGCGTCCTCATTGTTTGCTACCTGATCGGCGGCATCCCTTTTGGCTATCTGCTGGTGCGGTGGCGCACCGGCGAAGATGTCCGCGCCAAAGGCAGCGGCAACATCGGAGCCACCAATGTCCTGCGGACCACCGGGCGCGCGATGGGCGTAGTGACCTTGCTGCTGGATATCGCCAAAGGCGCGTTCGCAGTCTGGCTGATGGATCGCACGGTGGCCGGGTTAACCCCGGAGACCCAAGCGTTATGGACCTCACTGGCGGCGGTGGTGGTGATGCTGGGCCACGGTTTCCCCGTCTTCTTGAAGTTCCAGGGAGGCAAGGCGGTGGCCAGCTTTATTGGAGCCTTCCTCTACCTGACGCCACTGCCTCTGTTCGCGGTGCTGCTGGTGTTCGTGGCGGTCGTGTGGGTAACCCGCTTCATCTC
>JBIKMK010000681.1:0-2856 GCA_044359315.1 Bryobacteraceae bacterium
CCGGATTGCGGTCCGGATGGTACTTCATGGCCATCTTGCGGTAGGCGCCCTTCAGGGATTGATCGTCCGCATCCCGGGCGACACCCAATACTTCGTAGTAATCCGTTTTCGCCACTTGCTTACCGGACCGCCACCTTCACCAGGGCTGGCCGCAGCAGGCGGCCCCGGAACTGATAGCCGCGCTGGAACTCCGAGAGGATGGTTTGATCTTCCGCTTCTTCGGTGGGCATCATTTCGATGGCGTGATGAAGGTTGGGGTCAAACTTGGCGCCATCGGTCGAGATCGGCTCCAGCCCTTGCTTCTTCATCAGCTCAAACATCCGGTTGTAGATCAGCTCCACGCCCTTGACGAATTCCTTGTCGGCGGTCTCCACCTTCAAGCCGCGCTCAAAATCATCGAGCACCGGCAACAGTGCCTTCACGGTATCCATGGCGGCGTATTCGCTGAACTCCAGACGCTCACGCTCCGTGCGGCGGCGGAAGTTTTCAAACTCCGCGGTGCGGCGCAGCAGCTGCTCATAGAGATCGTTCTTTTCGAGCGCCAGGCGGTCCCGCTCTTCGGTCAAGGCCACCATGTCGGCCCCGGCATCGGAGCCCAATTCGGGCATCTCCACTACATCCACCAATTTGTCCTGGGCGTCCATTCCGGAGCCCTCCTGCTTATCTGTTTGCATGTTCAAGTTCGATAGAAAACTACGGAGCGAGCTTAGGATGGCAGCGCTCGCAAAGCCTGCTGCATATGAACCACGGCTGAGAGAGCCTTGGCATAATCCATCCGCAAGGGGCCCAGCACGGCCATTCGCGTGGCGGTTCCGCCGGGCTGCTCAATGGTGACGCCAATCAAGGACAACTGGCTCATGGCCGGGTGCACGTCGGCCAGCCCGACCTGCACGCCCAATTCATCAGAGTTCTTGTCGAGGAACCGGTCCAGGATCTCGATCAGGCGCTTTTTCTGTTCCAGGGTCCGGAAGATGTCGCGCATCGCCTCCCGAGTAAGGTGGAGGTCGACACCGACCAAGTTGGAGGCGCCCCCGATGAAGACTTCCGCGTCCAGCGCCAGATCCAGCAGTCCGTGGACGCGTAGTTCCATCAGACGGCGCAGCACGGTGTCGTAGGCCGCGCTTTCCAGTTCCAGACGGCGGGACAGCTCACGACGGACCACCGGGAGTTCCCAGCCGGAGAAATTCTGGTTGAGGTAGTTCCGCAGGGTGACCAACTCACCGTCGGCAGCCGGTTTGTCCAGTTCGATGACGCGGTTGTGGACGCGGCCGTCACCGGTGACGACAACGATCAGCAGCCGGTTGGCCGGGATGGCCACGAATTGCACTTCTCGCAAAATCTGCCCGGCTCCGGGGACCGAAGAGACGATGGCGACGTTGTGCGTCAGGTCGGTCAAGATTCGAGTGGAGCATTCCACCCGCTCTTCGACGCTTTGCGCGCGGCGCAGTTCGGTGCGCAGGCGCGAGAGTTCCGCACTGACGACGCGGACGGCGAGAGTCTTGACGTAGCTCTCAATGGCGCGTTCCGTGGGAATGCGGCCGGCGGAGGCGTGGGGTTGAGACAACAGGCCTTGATCGGCCAGATCCGCCATGACGTTGCGGATGGAGGCCGCGCTCAACTTCATGCGGCGTAGGCGCGCCAAGGTGAGCGAGCCGACGGGCTCACCGGTGTGGATGTAAGACTCCACGATCGAGTGCAAGATTCCCGCCTCGCGCGGAGAGAGAGTACTCGACATAACCTTCCTCAATTCTAGTCTAGCGTGGCGCGCGGTGGGTACTTGCCTCACCCGGACCAAGCACGGGGCAGAAGGCGCACGCCCGTTTTAAGCGGTCGCGATGGTCGCTGGGCGAGTCGCGTATGTGGTCTCGCAGATCGATGTCAAGGCGGACCGACCTCTTCGCCCAACGCTACTACCTCAACGGCTGGTTGGCCGGTCGGGCGAGTTTTGTGGTGGGGTTGGGGTTCGAGTTTTAGTTCCTCAGCAGCTCAACGAGGCCACGAAACACAAAGGGCAGGCCCGCGGGTCTGCCCTTTGGTTTTCTTCGCTGATTTGTGAATCGCTAGAATGTCACCTTGGCGCCCAACTGGATGAAGCGGGGCAGGTTGGTGCCGCGGGCGGCGCCGAAGTTGGGGCTGGAGAAGTTGGGTTCGAAGTTCACAAAGCGGTGCCGGTTAAAGGCGTTGAAAAACTGGCTTTGGATCTCGAACACCGCCGATTCCCGGAGCGAGAAGCGCTTGGTGAGCACAAAGTCCTCTTGCAGCACCGGGAACTGCCGCAGCGCATCAAGCGTGGGGCCCATGTTGCCGAAGCGGAACACTCCGCCGACGACTGGTGACGCAAACGCCCGGGGGTTCACCACGCGGTCACCACGACCCGGATCGAAATCCGCATTGCCGATCCCCGATGATGGGTCCACACTCCCCACCAGATCGGGCCGCAGCACGCGGTTGAAGATGGGCAGCAGGTTGTTCATCGACAACTGCAGCGGGTAGCCGGACTGATAGCGGTGGATGCCCGAAATCGTCCAATCCCCCAGCAGCGCTTTGCGCCAACCGCTCTTGCCGAACGGAAGCGTATAGATGTAGTGCGCCACAAATGCGTTCGGAATGTCGTAGCTGAGCAAGGAACGTTCCGCGCGCAAGTTGTAGTGGTTCTGCAGCATGTTATCCAGGCCACCAAAGCCCTGATAGCCGGGCGCATTCAAGCCGATGGCCTTGGAGCGGACGTAGCTCAAATCGAAGGAGAAGCCGGAGGCAAAGCGCTTGCGGAACTTAAACTCCGCTCCGTGGTAGGTGGAGGCGGCAATCTTGGCCTGCTGGGAGGTGAGCGTCAGGTATTGCGGATAGGCCCGCAGC
>JBIKMK010000682.1:0-2855 GCA_044359315.1 Bryobacteraceae bacterium
GGCAGCGACGGGGATGTTCTACCGCGAGCATCCGGCGCCGGGCGTGGCCGAACATGCCGGTGCCGGGGTTTACTATGGGGCGGCGACGACCGAGGCTCAGTCTTGCAGCGGCCGCCGGGTGATGGTGGTGGGTGGGGGCAACTCCGCTGGGCAAGGTGCGGTCTATCTGGCGCGTCATGCGCAGGAAGTGCAGATTGTGGTGCGCCGCGAGGGGCTGGCGGAGACGATGTCGCAGTACCTGATCGAGCAGATCGCGGCCACGCCGAACATTCGCCTACGATCCAGGACGGAGATCGAACGGGTGGAAGGCGACGGGCACTTGCAGCGGGTGGTGTTGAGTTCGGTGGACGATGGGTCACAAGAGACGGTGGAAGCCGATGCCCTGTTCGTCTTTATCGGCACGCATCCGCGCAGTGACTGGCTGCCGGAGGCGGTGCTGCGTGACGGGAAGGGCTTCGTGATCACGGGGCGGGACTTGGCGGCACAGGAGGCCTATGCCCGCACCTGGAAACAAGCGCGGGAGCCGTTGCCGCTGGAAACCAGCGTCCCGGGGGTCTTTGCGGCGGGAGATCTGCGCGCCGGGGCGATGAACCGCGTCGCCTCCGCGGTGGGCGAAGGCTCCATGGTGGTGCGGCTGGTGCACGAATATCTGGCGCTCTGCTGAGGGCCGACGCGTCGCTTGCGGACGCGTGCGGCCCAGATGGCACCGGCGCGCAACACAGCCACTGGCCGCCACGGAGTGGGTCTGCCATGGCGGCCTACTATTCCGGGCTTAGCCTTTGGCGCTGCCGGAGGAGCTGCTGCTTCCAGAGATGGTGGCCAGGTGTTTGCGCAGTGTTTCCAGCCCACCTGCGACGGCGGCGAGGAAGCCCAGCAGGCGACCGGTGAGCTCTTCTTGCGCGAAGAACAACACCACACCCAATAAGACGATGCCGATCGCCCAAGGAGAGATACCCTTGCTGGCTGATTGCGACGCCAGCAGGACCTCATCGGGTGCCTCTTGCAGTGCACTGACGAAGCGCTGAAACTGAGGGGAGGCGAATTCGATGCGGCCATCGGGCCGCCGGCGCAGCAAGCCGCGGCCCAGGAGCCGGGCCGCAACTGGGGCAGCTGTGGGCGCCACCAGCTTGTGGCGATCCAGGTAAGTCAGGATCGCCTTCTCATGCACGGAGCAGCTCATCCAGACCGCATCATGTTCCGGAGGGGCGGTGCCTTCAGGCGCAGCCGCGCGTCGGGAGTCCAGTGAGTGGGTGATGCGCTTCCATCGCGACAGTTCGGCTTCGTCGGCAGGCTCACCGGCGGCCCCCGCGCCGCCTGATTGTAGATAGCTCAAGGGCTCGATGGACGTCGTGACGACCACGCAACGGTTGGGGGTCCGGATAGCGCCTTCAATCAAGTCCAGACAAACCCTGCGTTGGCTGGCTATGGCTAGGCAGCTCTGCAGATTGTTAATCAGGATGGCGCCTTCAGGCAGGGTGATCGGGTTGGAAAGGTCGATGGACGCCAAATCGATCCGCGTATGGTTGGCCCAATAGCCCAGCAGTGGTGCCGCCGGATAGCCGGGTGGTATGTGGACCAAGAAGCGCCCCTGCCAAACGGTGGCCGGCTGATACAAGGAGGTCGACGCAGGCACCTGGAGATCGTCCAGGCGCACGCGGTGCCGGAATGCCCGGCCCCACCACAGGAAAAGGCCGACGATGGCAAACATGCCCATCCAGAACTGGAAGCCCATCCACAGGGTCGGTAGGGATCCGGCCCGCGGCGTCGGCAGACCATTCTCCGAAACCTCCCAAAGATTGCTCGCAAACACGTTCCAAGGAACAAATGCCGGAAGTGTCGAGCGTGCTACCAGCTGATATGTTTCTTCGGCCTCAGACCATCTAGCCAGCCATAAATGGTGCTCAGCCGGCCCGCGCTCAACACGCCACTCCCATGGAGGGGGGGCACCGCCTGGTTGCAATTCATCCCGGCGCATATCGAGGCCTTCCTGCCGCGCGTCGAATGGGAGCTCAACCATGGCCATCACCAAGACGGGAAGCTTGCTCAACGCGCGCGACCAAGCGGACTGAGTCTCGTCAAACAGAGTGCGAATGCGGGGGAGATCCCCCGCTTTCAACAGGAGTTGTTCCTTCCCGCATTTCCGGTCCCGATCGGTAGATAGAGGCTGCGTCTTTTCCTTCCAGACCGCGGGACATGAACTCGAGCCGACCAGCTGCGGGCCGCCGGGGTTGCTTTCGAAGGCCACGATGCGCGTGTTGTAACCCGCGCTCCCATAAAAGTAGGTGGGGGCGCAGCCGGACTCGGTTGCCGGACCAGTACCCAAGCCGGAGAGTAGCTTGTGGCTGATGAGGTCGCATTTTTCGACGCCGGGCAGCAAGCGGATGTCGCGGGCGAGTTGATCTTCCCGCTGAGCGTGTGCGTCCTGCAATTCCCACTGTAGTTCCCGCGCGTACAGGCCCGCTTCATACTCATACGACAGCTGGCCCAAGCCAAAGGTCGGAAGAATGACCAGGCAGAGGGCCAATTCCGCCGCCCACACCACCCAACTGGCGGGCGTCCGTTGTCTCAAAGACCCGCGGGGAGCGTCGATGCGGTATTGGCCGTAGCGAACCAAAGCCAGTGAGATGGGGGCCAAGCCGGCCATCCACCAGTCATCCAAGATCCAGGCGAATCCGGCCAAGAAAAAGGACGCGCCGGCAAGCCAGGCAAGGCTGAAGCGGTGCAGCGGCCGCCGGGCCGGGACACCCAGCCCCAAGGCACTGAAAATCAGGAATGCCGCGCCGGTGGCGATGGAACTGTAGAAGATCTCTGAACCCCGTGCGCCGTCAAGACTCCGCCAGAAAATCAACATCAGG
>JBIKMK010000683.1:0-2853 GCA_044359315.1 Bryobacteraceae bacterium
GATGAACGTCCGCTCCGCCAACCGGAAGCGCTTCACGATCGATAGATCGGTGTTGAAGAAGCCGGGTCCGCGGAAGGTGTTGCGGCCGGAGTTGCCGGTGGAACCCGGGGCGGGCACGGAGAACAGGCTAAACTGCTCCGGCGTGAAATAGCGGACACCGCCGCCGAAGCGTTCGATCTTGCCGATGTTGCGGTCCGTTCCAGAGTAGTTGGCCAAAGCGCCAATGTTGCTGCCGAGCGGGCCGAAGTCGGTGGTGTTGGATCCGGTCAGCACACCCGAAGAGACGCTGAACGGCTGGCCGGAGGAAATGATGCCCAGGGAGCCGACTTCCCAGCCTGCCGCGATGCGATCGAGCCAGCCCGGCATGTTGCGGCCAATCAGTTTCCCGGTGCCAATCGGCAGCGTATAGATCAAGGTCCAGCTGGCCGTGTGCGGGCGGTCCGCGTCAGATCGCCCACGCATCAAGGCGAAGTTGTAGTTATCCAGCGGGCCGGTGTTGCCGCCACCGTCCACCGAGGCATTGTCGATGTTCTTGGACCAGGTGTAGTTAAACGCACCCTTCCAGGCTCCGGCCTGGCGCCGGATGCTCACCTGCAACGAGTCGTAAGTGGAACGGCCGGAGTTATTGGTCTGCCAGACGTTGGTGAACTGCGGATAATTGCGCAGATAGAACTGTGAGATCCCCGCGCCGGCGTAGCGCTGGAAGTTATTCGTGTCGACGGTGTTGGCCGCCAAACCCACCGCCCCCTGGCGGATCGGCGTCGCGCCGATAGTGTTGATGGCCGTCGTCGCTGTGCCGAATATCCGCACCAGATCATTGCCCGGCGAAGTGGCCGTACCGTTGGCCTGGAAGGCGCGCAGTTCGTTAAAGTCCCGCAGGAAGCCGCTCGTGTAGATACGGGTCTGGTTGACATTTTGGTCGAACAGCAACTTCACGCCGCGGTTGCCAACGTAGCCCACTTCCAGCACCGTATTGCGCAGAATCTCCCGTTGGATGGTGAGGTTGGTCTGCATCACATAGGGTTGGCGGAAGTTCGGGTCAAACAGGTTGATCGCGCCAAACACGCGGTTGGCGGCCGGCGTCAAAGTCGGCGTCGCCGGAGGCGCGGGCATAGCCGGCCGATCACTGACGCGGACGTCAGTGAGACGCTGATTGGGGAACACCGTTATGGATTGCGCGAAGCCCGGCGTCGTCCCATCGGGATCAATCGCCGCCGTACCGACGACGCGATCATAGAACATGCCCCAGGAGCCGCGAATCGAGGTCTTGCCGTCCTTGAACGGCGTCCAGGCAAATCCGAAACGCGGCGCAAAGTTATTCTTGTCCGTTCTGAACCAGGAATTGGCCTTCACCACCGTCAGATCCAACGCCTGCGTGCTCGTCCCCACCAATCCGGCAGCCGCTTGCTGGATCACTCCTTGCAGACCATCGCGCTCCCGGGGGACACCGTAAAACTCGTAGCGCAGGCCAACATTCAAAGTCAGGTTGTTCGACACCCGCCAGTCATCCTGGAAGTATCCGGCGTAGTCATTGAACAGGAAGTTGCGAACGCGCGGTGTACCGACCGTCTGAAACTTCGCTAAGTCGCTGTAGAAGGTGGTTTGGATGGAGCTGACGCGGCCCAGCAGGTCGTTGTAGAGATTGTCGAAGCGCTGTCGGTCCGCCGAAGCGATGATGCCACCGGAGGGCCCAATGTTGCCCGGGGCGGCGTTGCCGTTGCCTTGTCCCAACCCGATGTTTGGCCAGATATTGGCGTCGCTGGTCTGGAACTGGTTGATCCGGGCGTAGCGGAAGCCAAACTTATAGGTGTGCTTGCCCTTGATCCAGGAAACGTTATCGGAGATCTGAGGGAGCACGGGTGAATAGCGTGAGGACGCGAAGGCGGTCGGAATGGGGTTGGTGAACAGGTTTGCCCCGATCAAGGCCACGCCCGGGTAGGCGAAGCTACGCACACGGCCAAACTCCACCGACGATCCCTGCACACCCATCAGAAACTCATTGATCAGCGTCGGCTTCACCGTCCAGTTGACACCAGTCGAGTAGCCGGCCCGAATGCCCCCCTGGGTACCATTGGGCTGACCCGGGAAAGTCTGCTCCGCACCGTTCAGTGAATCAGCCGGGGTCAGGGTCTTGAACCACGAGTAGCGGAAGTAGGCCCGGATGGATGACGTGGCATTCCAGTCGGTCTTCATCGTGTGCTGGTCGCCCTGGGTGTTGGCCATGGCGTTGAAGCGGAAGCCGGCCGTGTTCAGACGATCGCCCACGTCAAAGTTGTTCGGAGCCGGCAGCAGCGCCAGGTTGGCGGCCACGGCACGGTCGATGCCCAAACCGCGAGGATCATTCCGGACGATGTCAAAGCTCTGCGTCGACCCGGCATTCGGCTGGCCAGCCGGGACGATCCAACGGAACAGTCCGGCCTTGGCTTCCGGGGTCAGCACGGTGCGGTTGCGGACCACTTCCTGCGCCACGCGCGAGCCCTGGAAGTTATAAAAGAAGAACAGCTTGTCCTTGCCATTGAACACCTTCGGAATCATCACCGGGCCGCCAAAGGAGCCGCCAAACTGATTCTGGATGAACTTGGGGCGAGCCAGTTCTCTGCCGGAGGACTTGTTGAAGAAGTTGTTGGCGTTCAGCACCGTGTTGCGGTGGTACTCAAACAGGTTGCCGCGGAACTGATTCGTGCCGGAGCGCGTGATCAATTCCACCGTCCCACCCGCGTTGCGGCCATACTCGGCTTTCGCCCCATTGGTGATGATGCGGAACTCTTCCACCGAATCGGTATTGTTGGCGTTCATGGTGAGGCCCAGTCGGGGCGACACCGGATCGTTCACTTCAATGCCGTCGAGGGTGTT
>JBIKMK010000093.1:0-10228 GCA_044359315.1 Bryobacteraceae bacterium
AGAGTACTTCATCCGCGTTGTGGACAAGGCAGGGAAGACGGCGGACTCGAAGACGGGGAAGCTGTGAGGCTTCCCAAACTCTCCTTCGGCACCATGACCTTCGGCTCGCAAGTCAGCGAGCCGGATTCGCACCGCATCCTCGACTTCTGCCTGGACCACGGCATCACGCTGATCGATACGGCGAATGTCTACAACCTCGGCAAGAGCGAAGAGATCATCGGCAATTGGATTGCTGCGCGCGGCAAGCGCGACGATTTCTTCCTCGCTACCAAAGTCCGGGGCAAGATGGGCGATGGTCCGCTCGACATCGGTGTCTCTCGCGCGGCTATCTTCAAACACATTGACGACTCGCTGCGCCGCTTGAAGACGGACTACGTGGACCTCTACTACCTCCACATGCCGGACCCGGCGGTGCCGCTGGAAGAATCGCTCGAAGCGCTCGAAGACCTGCGGCGCATGGGCAAGATCCGCCAGCCCGCCATGTCCAACTACCCGGCCTGGCAGATGGTGGAAGCTCGCTGGATCGCCGCCCGCCGCGGCTTTGTGCCGGTCACGGTGACGCAGCCCATGTACAACCTGCTGGCCCGTGGCCTGGAGCAAGAATACATGCCCATGGCCAAGCAGTACGGCATCGAGACCTGCGTCTACAACCCGCTCGCCGGCGGCTTGCTGACCGGAAAGCACCCCGCCAAGCCGGTGGAAGGTTCACGCTTTGACGGCAACCAGATGTACCTGGACCGCTACTGGCACGACGCCATGCACCGCGCCGTGGAAGTGTTGAAACAATCCGATCGCCCGCTGATCAGCATTGCGCTGAACTGGCTGCTTCACCACTCTGAAGCCACCTCCATTCTGCTCGGCGCCTCGCGGATCGAGCAGCTCCAAGAGAACGTCCGTGCCGCTGAAGACGGTCCGCTCGATGAGGCGACCCTGAAGCTCTGCGACGAAGCCTGGGCGATCTCGCGGGCCGTGGCACCGAAGTACAACCGGTAAACAGACGGCCTCTCCAGCACGACCCCTCGCCGTAGCATACTCATTCGAGAATGCTCACTCGCCGAACTTTCGCCTCCAGCCTGCTCGCGGCGCCACTGGCTGCTCCGTTGTTGAACGCGCAATCGACGCGCCGGCCCAATCTTGTGATCCTGTATGCCGACGACATGGGCCACCATGACGTCAGCTTCAACGGGCGCAAGGAATGGTCCACGCCGAATCTCGACCGGTTGGGCGCTCAGGGAACAGTGTTCGACCGTTGGTACACGGCGTATCCGCTGTGCGCTCCCTCGCGCGCCGCGCTGCTCACCGGCAAGTACGGCATCCACAATACGGTGCGCAACAATGTCACCGACATCCCCAAGGATGAAGTGACGCTAGCCGAAGCGGTGAAGCCGCTGGGTTATTCGACGGCTCTATTCGGCAAGTGGCACCAAGGCAAACTCGCCCAACGCAATGAGCGCGGCGAGACGTTCACGCATCCGCTGGAGCAGGGCTTTGATGAGACGTTCGGCTATCTGGATGCCCTGCACGCCTGGGAGCATTTCCCCAAAGCGCTGTGGCGCAACCGCACCTCGGAGCCGGTCAGCGGCTACTCCTGCGACCTGCTGGCGAACGAAGCCGTGCGCTTCATCAATCAGAAGAAGGCCGATCCGTTCCTGCTCTACGTGCCCTTCATCGAGCCTCACTTTTGGGTGGAAGCGCCGGAAGAAAACATGAAGAAGTATCGCGGCAAGTTCCCGGAGAAGGACCCATCGAAGCCCGTCCGCGCCGCCTACGCCGCCATGATCGAGCGGCTTGATTCCGCCATCGGCCGCATCGTCAAAACCATCGACGACGCGGGGCTGGGCAAAGATACGTTGATCATGTTTAGTTCCGACAACGGCGCCACTTTTGAAGAGCGCACCTTTGGCGCGCCCTGGCATCACGATTCCAACCAGCCCTTCCGCGGCCAGAAGCGATCATTGGAAGAAGGCGGCATCCGCGTACCCGGCATCGTCCGGTGGACCGGGCAGGTGCCCGCGGGCAAACGTTCCAGCGATGTGATGCACATGACCGACGTGATGCCCAGCATGCTCGCAGCCGCGGGAGGACGCGCGGATAGCGGCTGGAAGGTGGACGGCACAAACATGCTGGACGTCTGGCGCGGCAAGGCGAAGGCTCCAGACCGGACGGTCTTCTGGGAGTTCACCGTCGAAGGCTGGCGCATGCTCGCCGCCATGCGCGGCGATTGGAAGTATCTGGAGATGGGTGACAACCGCTGGCTCTACAACGTCAAGGACGACCCGCAGGAGCGCCGCACGCTGGCTGGCGAGTACCCGGAAGTCTTCAAACAGCTGCAGGCGGAAACCCGAGCGTGGTTTGCGACTGCCAGACAGAGTTGATGGCCCGCACCAGCCTTCGGTACGAGTGCGGGTACGGTAGCCACTCACCGTCCCGCCACGTCGAATAAAACCACTGCGCCAACAGCGCCGTGTGGTCATTGCGTTCCTGTACCGAGGTTCGCGTTGGCGAGATGGCATCCAGCACATCCCGCAGGCGCGCATCCATCGATTGCCCCGCACCCGCCAGGCTGAAGTTGATGGGGGCCTGCCACCATCCCTCGACGAAGGGGCGCAAGCGCACAAAGTCCGGCTCTGCCGCGGGCAGCACGGCCAAGCCCCGCAACTGGCTCAGATCATGCGCCAACTCATCGCGCAGCTTCAGCACCTCGGTGACTTTCTCGAAGCGCCGATGCTGGCGTTGGGCTTCTTCAAACTCGAGGTCCTCGCTGGCCCGGTCCCTCGCCCCCGCGATGGTGTCCAGCAGCGTGCTGCCATTGGTCGCCAGAAAATCGCCCGCGCGGCGGACTTCGCTCAAGTACTCGCTGGGCGTCACTGCCATCTGGCAAGGCCGCAGACAGAGGTTCATCTCGCCATAGATGCAGCCCGGATGCGACACCGCCGGAACCAGATCTTCCGGACAGCGCCGCAACTGGAACAAGTCGAGGAACTGTGCCTCAAAAGCCTCCGCCGCGGCGCGTGTGCGGAAGGGCCCAAAGAAGCGACCTTCGCCGCCGGTCAAGCGCGTGGTCACCTGACTGCGCGGAAACTCATTGGAGAGCAGCAGCTTCAAGTAGCTCGGCGGACGCAACCGGATGTAGCGCGCATAGCTGGCCGGAAAGTGCCGTCGGGCCGCTTCATACAGGGAAAGGTTGCCATCCAGGCGCGACCCCGTCAGTTCCCACTCTATGCGCCGCGCGACCGCCCGCAGCGAAAAAACGCGGGCATTCGGGCCCAGCAGCCGCTTCAAGCGGCGGCGCAATTGTGACGTGCGGGCCAGATACGGGTCGCCCTGGTCGGCGAAGATCGAAAACACCGCCGCGCCTTCCGGGACAGTCTCCAGTAGTTCGTCCAGTTCCGCGCCGCTCGTTTCGCGGCCGGCCTGCGGCAGTTCCAGGGTCTCCAATGCAAAACTAGAATCTCATGCTTGGTAGGGCGAAATGAGTATCGTCACGTTAAATGCGGAGTACCTGGAATCGCGCGGCTTCGCTGTCCGCCGTGCGGAGGAATTGTCCGGCGGTGTTTCCAACGTCGTGCTGATGGTGGAGACGGACGCGGAGTGCCTGGTCTTCAAGCAGTCGCTGGCCAAGCTCCGTGTGGCGGAGGAATGGCTGTTCGACCAGAAGCGCATCATCAATGAGCGGCGCTGCATGGAGATGCTGGGCGACTTGCTACCGGGTTCCGCCCCCCGCGTCCGCTTTGCCGACGATGAGAATTTCATCTTCGGCATGACTTGCGCTCCGCCGGGCGGCCAGTTGTGGAAGACGGCCCTGCTGGACGGCAGTACCCACATGACCGCAGCCGCCAGAGTCGGGGGCATGCTGGCAGAAATGCACGCCCGCGCCGCCATCGATCTCCGCACCCGTGAATGGTTCGGCGATCAGGAAGTGTTCATCCAAGGCCGCATCGATCCCTATCATCGCTTCACCGCCCGGGCCCATCCCGACCTGGCACCGTTGATCGAAGCGGAAGTGGCGCGCATGCTGGCGCATCGGACCACACTGGTCCACGGCGACTATTCACCCAAGAATCTGTTCGTCTATCCCGACAGCGTGCTGATGCTCGATTTTGAAGTGGCGCACTTCGGCGACCCGGCCTTCGATGTCGCCTTCTGCCTCACCCACCTACTGCTGAAGGTGATCCACTTCCCCTCGCGCCGCGCCGAGTACTTGCGCGTGGCGGAGGCTTACTGGCGGGGTTATTCGAGCGTGCCCGGCCTCGATCCGGACGTTGAACAGAATACGATTCGCGAACTGGCCTGCCTGATGCTGGCCCGCATCGATGGCAAATCGAAAGAAGACTACATCATCATGGAACACGAGAAGCAGCAGGCCCGAGACTTGGCGCGGTGGCTCTTCGTCTCGCGGCCGGCCTCGCTTGAAACGGTGTGGGAGGAACTCGCATGAGACCCATTGAGCGCGTCCGCGCGCTGGAAGTTCTCGATTCACGGGGACGGCCCACTGTAGAGGCTGAAGTCTGGTTGACGGGTGGCGCGCACGGCCGGGCCATTGCCCCGTCCGGCGCCTCCACCGGCAAGCATGAAGCGCTGGAACTCCGCGATCGAGACCCGGACCGATACGGTGGCCTGGGGGTCCGCAAGGCCGTCCGCAACATCCATGAAGGCATCGCCCCGGCCATCATCGGCATTGCCTCGCAAGAAGAGTTAGACGATCATCTGCGCAACGTCA
The DNA here is from genome assembly GCA_044359315.1 of Bryobacteraceae bacterium. Lineage (GTDB taxonomy): Bacteria > Acidobacteriota > Terriglobia > Bryobacterales > Bryobacteraceae > JAPKYZ01. Next base: position 4,721 of record JBIKMK010000093.1, read on the forward strand.
AGCAGTTCGGCGCCAACGCCACGTTGGCTGTGTCGATGGCGATGGCCCATGCGATTGCTGACGCCATGCAGGTGCCGCTCTGGAAGTCGATCGGTGAAGGTCCGGCCACCATGCCCGTGCCCATGGTCAACCTGATCAGCGGTGGCCTGCACGCCGGGCGCAACCTGGACCTGCAGGACTTCCTGATCATCGCCGCTAACTGCGACACCTACTCGCAGGCGCTCGAACGCATTGTGCGGGTCTACAACAACGCCAAACGCATCATCGATGCCCGCGGTTTGTCGTCGCTCAAAGCGGATGAGGGCGGCTTCTCCCCCGCGCTTGAGTCCAATGAAGCGGCGCTCGATCTGGTGATGGAAGCTTCAGAAGGCGTCGAGATCAAGATCGCGCTTGACGTGGCGGCCACGCATTTCTATGAAGAAGGCGTCTACCGGTTGGCGCGCGAGTCGCGTTCGCTCACGGCAGCCGATATGGTGGAACTGCTGGCCGGCTGGTGTGATCGCTACCCCATCGTCTCGATTGAAGACGGCTTGGCCGAAGACGACTGGGAAGGCTGGCAGCTGCTCACCCAGCGGCTCGGCCAGCGAGTGCAACTGATCGGCGACGACTTGTTCACCACCAACCCCGAACGTCTGCAACGCGGGATCGATTCCGGTGCCGCCAACGGCGTGTTGATCAAGATGAACCAGATCGGCACCGTGACGGAGACGCTGGAGGTGATGGCGCTGGCCAAGGCCCACGGCTATCGCACCGTCGTCTCGGCGCGGTCCGGTGAAAGTGAAGACTCCACTATGTCGGATCTGGCAGTGGGCACCGGCGCGGGGCAGATCAAAGTCGGCAGTGTGAACCAAAGTGAGCGGCTGGCCAAGTACAACCAACTGCTCCGCATCGAACGGGAGGGCTTGCCGTATGCGCGCCTATATTGAGCGGGTGCTTTCGCGCCTGGTGCAGATCAACTCCGTCAACCCGACGCTCACGCCCGGTTCGCCGGGCGAGCGTGAAGCAGCGGAGTTTGTGGTGGAGGAGATGCGCGCCCTGGGCTGCCAGGTCCAACTGGTCGGCGGTGACCGGCCCAGCGTCATCGCCACACTCAAGGGCACCGGCGGCGGCCGCAGCCTGATGCTGAACGGCCACATCGACACGGTAGGCGTCGAGGCCATGGCCGAACCCTTCAGTGGCCGCATCGAAGATGGCAAGCTCTACGGGCGCGGTGCCTACGACATGAAGGCTAGTGTCGTCGCCTCTATGGCCGCCATGCGAGAGTTGGCGAAGGCTCCTCCAGCGGGCGACGTGGTGCTGGCCGCGGTAGCCGATGAAGAGTATGCCAGCGCTGGCACCGAAGAAGTACTGCGGCATTGCGTGACCGATGGCGCAGTCTGCACGGAGCCGACGTCGCTCAAGACTTGCCTGGCCCACAAGGGCTTTGCCTGGATCTCCGTCACCACCCATGGCCGGGCAGCCCACGGCAGCCGGTTTGAATTGGGCATTGACGCCAACATGAAGATGGGGCGATTCCTGGCCAAGCTCGACTTGCTCGAACAAGAGCTGCGCCAGCGGACCCCTCACCGCTGGGTAGGGCCCCCCTCGCTCCACGCCGCGACCCTAAATGGCGGCCAAGGCTTGAGCACCTATGCCGACCGGTGCGTCCTCCAGATCGAACGCCGCACCATCCCCGGCGAATCGATCAGCCAGGTAATGGCCGAGATCAAGGCTCTGGGTGAAGCGGACGTCGAGCTGATCTTTGCACGCGAGCCCTTCGAAGTCAGTCAAGATGCAGCAATCGTCCAAGCCATCCGCACGGCTGGTGGTGGCGACTATTTCGGCGATACGCCCTGGATGGATTCTGCGCTCTTGTCGGCGGCGGGCATTGAATGCGTCGTCATCGGCCCGCATGGGGCAGGCGCACACGCCGCGGTGGAGTGGGTAGATCTGGGGTCAACAGTCCGGTTAGGGGAGATCCTGCGCGATGCCGCAATCAACTACTGCCATTCGTGAGTTCCACCGCACCTGGGGCCCGGCCACACCGCTGCACACGCTGCCCGGGCGTATCTACATCAAGGACGAATCGCAACGCTTTGGCCTCAACGCCTACAAGATCCTGGGCGCGTCCTGGGCGCTCTCACAATTGAAGTTGCCACCCGGCACCGTCGTGGCCACGGCCACCTCCGGCAATCATGGCCGTGGTGTCGCGCATGCCTGCCGCCGGTTGGGTCTGGAGTGCGTGGTCTACATCGCTGCCGGAGCCAACCCCGTACGCATGCGCCGCATTGAGCGGGAAGGTGCCCGCATCGTCCACGTCCCCGGTAACTACGACGCCAGCGTCGCCGCCTGCATGGCGGATGCGGCGGCCCATGGCTGGCATCTGGTGCAGGACCTGGCCAAGGGCGACTATCAGCAGATCCCGGAGCTGATCATCGAAGGCTATTCGACGCTGTTCGCCGAAGCAGAGGAGCAACTCCCCGAACTGCCCGAGACCGTGGTGGTCCACATGGGCGCGGGCAACTTCGCCGCCGCCGGACTGCGCCACTGGATCGGCCGCGCCCGCATCATCGTCGCCAAGCCCGCGCCGGAGGCGGTGTTGCCGGATTGCTTGATTCTCGATGAGCCCTCGGAAGGGCTACTTGATTCGGGCGTTGACCAGTGGGTGGACATCAACGACGATGATGTTCGCCACGCCGTCCAATACCTGGCCGACCACGGCATCGCGGCTGGGCCATCGGGCGCGGGCGGCGTCGCCGGAATGTTGAAGCTGGGCATCAAAGGCCCCGCTTTGGCTGTCATCACCGAAGGTCCGGTTGTAGACTAGTCAACGATGACTCGCCGAACAGCTCTTTCCCTGGCCGCGCTGCCCGCGATGGCCGCGCCCTCTATGCGCTGGCCCGTGTCGATGTTCTCCAAGCACTTGCAGTGGCTGCCCATCGGTGAGGCGGCCGTCTTCGCCAAGCAACTTGGCTTTGAAGCGATTGACCTGACCGTCCGCAAAGGCGGCCATGTCGAGCCCGAGAACGTAGAAACCGGCCTCCCCGCCGCCGCCGAGGCTATCCGCAAAGCCGGCCTCGAGATCAACATGATCACCACCGCCATCGGCGGCACTCCCATCCCACAAACACCCGCCATCTTCAAAACCATGCGCGCGCTCGGCATCAAGTATTACCGCTGGGGTGGGCTGAAGTACTCCGAGAAGCTCAGCGTCAAGGAGCAGATTGCGGCGCTCAAGCCCATGGCGAAAACACTGGCGGCCCAGGGCGCGGAATACGGCGTCTGCGGCATGTACCACACGCATTCAGGCTTGGGTGAATTCGGCGCTTCTCTGTGGGACATCCTGGCTGTGGTGGATGGTCTGGACCCGGCCACCATCGGCATCAACTACGACATCGGCCACGCCACCGTCGAAGGCGGCTTCGGCGGCTGGGTGAACTCCTTCCGCGCCGCGGGCCCCTACGTGCGCGGCGTCGCTCTCAAGGACTTCAAGTGGGAGAAGAACGCCAAAGGCCAGTGGCGTCCGGAATGGTGCCCGTTGGGCGACGGCATGGTGGATTGGGCCAGCTTCGCGCAACGCTTGAAAGGCACCACCTTCAACGGCCCCCTGCAACTGCACTGTGAATACCCCATGGGCGGAGCCGACCATGGCGACCGCCAAGTCACCTGGGCCGCCGACCGCATCGCCAACTCCATGCGCCGCGACCTGGAACGCGTGCGCGGCTATCTGGCGGCTTGAGGGTCAGCCTCGTTTCGCCAGCAGGCTCTAGAACACCCGCCGGTTCAGCCGGGCTACGGTGAACTTCGCCGTATCGGCCACCGCCATCACGGCCATCACGCCAGCCTGCACCGGATCGGTCACCACCAGGTCCGCCGCATCCGGCACACTGCCCGCCATATTCAGGCTGATCACCAGCAGGCCTTGCGCCCGCACTTCGCGGACGGCCGCCTCAATGTCGCCCCCCATCAGCGATCCGGCCAGCACCAGTGCTTTGGCCCGTGGCAAGCGCGCCACCGCGCGCACGGCGGCACCCAATTGCTGCTCGCCCACCAGCGGGATCGTATCCACGGAGATGTGCTCGCCGCGGATGTTGTGGCGGTCGGCTTCACTGATGGCGCCGATCGCCACCTGACCCACCTGCGCGCCGCCGCCGGTGATGATGATGCGCTTGCCGAAAATGCGCTGCAGGCAGTTCACCACCTCGACGCGCCGCACCACCTTCAGCTCTTCCAGCGCCGCAATCATCGTCTCCTGCTCACCCGGCAGCTCGATCTCAAAGTAGATCCGTTCCACATCGGTGTGGCGCTCCATGATGGCGATGGAAGTGATGTTGCCATTGCAGCTGGCGATCACCCCCGACATCTGGTGCATGATGCCGGGGCCCGGGTCGGTATGAACGACGAGGCCGACTTTTTCGAGCATAGAGCTCTAGGATACGAAAGGTGGCTCGGTCGATGGGTGCTCATCCCCGCGGCTCATTGCGTGCGTACACTTCTATACGCTAAATTCGGACTGAAATCGAATCTTCGATGGCAACACTACACTACCCCGCTATTTGCCGGCAGGAGCCCGATGGCCGTGTCACCGTTCGGTTTCCGGACTTGCCCGGTGCGGTGACCGATGGTGCGGACGCGGCTGAGGCCTATGCGGAAGCAATCGATTGCCTGGGCTCCTACATCAGCGTGTCGATGGCACGCAAGGAGCCCATTCCGTCTGCGTCGGTGGCGAAAGGCCGGCAACGGCTGATACCGGTACCGCTCTGGATAGCGCCTAAGTTCGCGCTCTACCAAACGATGATGCGGCAAGCCGTGACCAATCGTGAGTTGGCCCGGCGCCTTGGGGTGACTGAGGCCGTGATCAGGCGGATGCTTGACCCGGAACACGCTTCGAAGCCAGGCAAGATCGAGATCGCCCTGGCCGCCCTGCGACAGCGGATTTCGTTGACGCTCGAAGACGCCGCCTAGCGATAGGGCGTCGAGCCTCTTACAGCGCCTCGTAGTGCTTCAAGATCTCAGGCCACTTGCCTTGCGACTTCAAGATCAGTTCGCACACTTCGCGGATCGCCCCCTGCCCGCCACGGGCTTCCGTGACATAGTGCGCGGCGGCCTTCACCTCTTCACGAGCGTTGGCTGTCGCCACGGCAAAGCCGACGCGCTTGAAGCAGACAATGTCGGTCAAGTCGTCGCCGACATAGCAGGTGTCGGCGCTGGAAATGCCGCTCTTCTCGAAGCACTCTTCCAGCAGCGGGATCTTCTCCGTGTGGCCCTGATAGACGAAGGTCATCTTCGTTTGGCGCGCCCGTTCGGTGGTGGCCGGGGAGACCCGGCCACTGATGACGCCCTTGATGATGTCGTACTTGGACAGCCACTGCAGCGCAATGCCGTCCTGCGAATCAAATCCCTTGGTCTCAAAGATGGTGCCGTCGGGCGCGGGGACGTTCCACAACGTGCCATCGGTCAGCACGCCATCCACGTCCATCAACAACATCCGGACCCGCGAGGCCCGCGCTTGCACGTCAGCTGAAATTG